>JACMLD010000559.1 GCA_014379785.1 Chitinophagaceae bacterium | reverse complement strand
CAGACTTCGGATGTCAACAGGACAGGAGACCAGTCAAAAACCAAGCAGAACAGCCCTTCCACCGGTGGGAATGCAATGAAGGCAGAGAAGATGCATCATAATTAAGGATGTCTATAAATTAAGAATCCCCCTGGTTTTTCCGGGGGGATTCTTTTATGTGTGAATCACCAATTTAGTTTCTCTTGTCGAGTGCGTCCTTGATAGCTTTTGCTGAATCAAGATGAGCTCTCAGTGTTGGGAGTGTCTTTTCTGCAAAAGCTTTTACTTCGGCATCTTTAGAATTCTTTGATGCTTTTTCGAATTTGTCGATGTCGTCTTTGTGATCATCGACCATCATGCCCATATAATCTTTGTCAAATTCTTTCGCTGATTTTTTTGACATGTCTGTCACGTGCTTCTGATTGTTTTCGCTGAGCGCAGCAGGCAGTGTTACATTTTTTCTTGCAGCGAGTGCTTTGAGTTCCTCATTCGCTTTGCCATGATCCATAGCCATCATGTCACCGAAAGCTTTTACCCTCGGATGGGTAGCCTTTTCTTTTGCGGCCCTGCCGAGTTCCACTTCCATCATTCCGCCATCTGCTGCTGCGACCATAAATTCAGCGCTTTCTTCGTCAGCTGCAATGACTGTTGCGCCATTGTTTGCGGTATCCTGAATATCAGCTTTTGCTTCATTTGCAGAATCTGCTTTGTCTACACTGTCGCCAGCTTCATTGTTACATGCAGCCAGGGCGAGGGGGAGGGCAACGATCAACCAGGAATACTTTTTCATATTTAAAAGTTTTATTTAATGAATAATGCGTCGATCATAAATTATTGTGCCACACACCCTAATGCCTGTTTTGCGCGTCTGCAAAGGACTCCATCATGCCTATAAAAAATGCCAGATCTTTTTCCTCGTGCTTCATCTGCATATTCCTTATATGAGCAACAACGATTTTTTTGCCAAGCCCCATTCTTGCGCAGATTTCGCTGATATTATAGCCCCTGAGCATGAGCCAGGCTATAAAGACCTCTCGTTCAGTCAACTGTTCATATTTGAAGCGGGAAAGCGGAAACATCCGCAAATTTCAGAATTAAGGCTTTTGGGGTTCTGCCGTTTTTAGGGTAGAAAACGCGTACGTCTTTTTACGTAGATCAGAACAGCTTGTTATCTGCTGCATATCGAACCAGTGCAGCGGTATTTCTCAATTCCAGTTTATTGAGAATATTTTTACGGTGAGTGTCAACCGTGCGGGGGGAGATAAATAACTTATCGGCGATTTCCTGATTGGTCATGCCTTCGGCAATATGCCTGATGATTTCTTTTTCACGGGTGGTAAGGTGAATGGAGTTGTTTTCTCTGGGCTGCCTTCTGTTGATGGTATGAAAAAGGTCAAACGACAATTCCTCACTGATGTATTTCTCATCAGCCATCACCTTTGCAATCGCTTTGATGAGTTCATCCCTGCCTGTATTCTTTATGATGAATGCATCGGCGCCGGCTTTGATTGCTTTTGATACCACACCGGCATCGGCGATCATGCTTACCATGATGATCTTTACAAATGGTTTTTCCTGCTTGATGATCTTCGTTGCTTCTATTCCGTTTAATACGGGCATATTGATATCCATGATAACGAGATCAATGTTTTCTTCTCTCGCTTTTGCGCATGCTGCATTGCCGTCGTGGGCGATGAAAATTTGTCCAATGGATTTCTCATCTTTGAGAATCAACGCAAGTCCATCTGTCATGATCCGGTGATCATCGGCAATCAGAATATCTACGGGGAGGTGGTATTCATTCATTTTGCAGCAGTTGTATTTTGAAAAGGAATCTCAATCAAAACGTTTGTACCGATGCCTGGTCTTGAGTCTATTTCGAAAGTTCCATTGAGGAGTTGGGTGCGGGCTTCCAGGTTTTTCAGACCATATCCGTCTTTGTGCGCATATATATCAAACCCCTTGCCGTTATCCTCCATCATGAGAATTATTTTTCCGTCTCGATGTCCCACCTGCAGTGAAACCCTCGTTGCTTCCGCATGTTTGAGCACATTGTTGATCAGTTCCTGCGTGATCCGGTAAAGCGCAAGTTCGTATTCTGGTGGCAGACCGTTACTCAGATTAAACATGCCGAGTTCAAAGTCGACCAGTTTGGCTTCGTTGATCTTATTTACAAGACCTTCTACGGCTACGGCATATCCGAAATGTTCAAGAATTTCCGGCCCGAGATTGAGTAGCATCTTGCGGACTTCAGCAAGGGTTTCATCTATCAGCAATTGGGAGTTTTTTGCAAGGGTCTGCATTTGGGCCGACTGGTCCGGCTCCATCTGTTGTGCAATGGAGGAGATATATAGTTTGATGGCCGATAGTTTTGTACCAACTCCATCATGCAGGTCACGGGAGAGGCGTTTTCTTTCTGATTCCTGTGTTGCAACCATCGTTTGCATCTGTCGGGTTTGCTTTAAAGTCAGCTGTGAGATCCTTCTGCGATACAAAGCCCAGGCAATACTTCCTACCAGTAATGCGTAAACGCCATATGCCCACCAGGCGAACCACCACGGAGGTTCGATTGAAAATGAAAATGCTGAAGCGTTTTTCGCACTCACACCATCTCCGTTCTGGTAGCGCACACGAAATACATAGTTTCCCGGCCGGAGCCCCGTGTAACTCACATATCGCCGGGTACCACTGCTGATCCAGTCTTTGTCCACGCCTTCCATCATATAGGAATAGCTGGAGCGTGAAGTGGCGCTGAAATCCGGCGCAGCGAACTCGAAGGCAAGAAAATTCTGATTGTATTTCAATTTCAGATTTTTCATGCGGTCGAGGGCAAGGCCAGACAAAAAAGCGGTGTCAAAAAGTTTGATGGCGCTTATGAGAACCATTGGGGCATAGTCGTTTTTCATCAGCGTTGCCGGGTTAAGTGTTGTCACCCCGTTTGTGCCACCAAAGTACAGCAGCCCGGAGGTATCAGCAAATGAACAATTGGTATTGAATTCATTGCCTTGCAAACCATCGCTTTCAGTATAAAGTTTGAAACTTTCATTGTCTGCGTTATAGAATATGAGTCCTTTGTTGCATCCCATCCACAAATTCCCTTTCAGATCTTTTTCTACAGAGTAAATCATGTTGTCAGGCAGGCCCCTTGCCACATCCAGTCTTTTTTTAACCTTCATGGACTGACGGTTTATCATCATCAATCCGTGATCCGTACCCGCTATCAGTATCTCCTTATTCAGCGAACGGATACTGGTCACTGCAAGATTCTCTCGCGGCGAACCCTGCTTCAATGTGGCCCAGGCTGAATCGCTGGCTGTAAACCTCAAAAGACCGGAGCCCTCGGTTCCGAACCAGAGATTATTATCCTCATCCTCATAAATCACCCTCACTACCTGTCTGGAAATAAACGATGAGGTATCTCCCGGAACGGGTACCCATCTGGCTGACTGAATATCATACAGAAAAACTCCGTTGACACCGCTTACCCAGAGCAGGTCCTTAGAGTGCATTTTGTAAACAGTATACAGGTTGCCATCCTGCGCCGGACGGGTGGTTTCGAATTTTCTTTTCCCCGAAGGACCCGTCATATAACTACACAATCCTCCCCAGGTCGCTACCCAGACTTCCCCTGTTCTGCCCGCAGCGATGTCATAAATCGTATTGTGTACAAGGCTGTTTGGATTGCCAGGGTCATTACTCACCGTTTGAAATGTATGACTGGTAAGGTCCAGCACAGAAATGCCGGCAGACTGTGTGCCGAAATGAATTTTATTTCGCTCAATTGCTTTTATGGTGAGCACCATATTGTCGGCGAGCGATGGACTTTGTGAAGACTCTTTTCGATAGAGACCAAACTGGTCATTCAAAATATCGTATTTGTCAAACCCTTCACCGCTCAGGCCGATCCAGACATTTTGCTGCCGGTCCTGAAACAGCGACAGCACAAAATTTCTTGCCAGGCTGCTGTTCCTTTGCGCGTCGTGACCTGCATGAAAAACTTTCCGATCTCTTGTATAAATATTTATTCCCGTGCTTCGGGTGCCGATCCACATATTGCCATCTTTGTCGGCCAGCAGAGAAGTGATGTCATTGCTGCTGGTATTTATTTTTTCATTGCCTCTCCGGCGCTCGTCGTGCAGATAGATGCCCCTGTCAAAAGTGCCAATCCATATCCGGTCGGATTGATCCGCAGCAATAGTGCGGATGTTTGTGAGTAACAGTTCCTTCGATACGGTCACGTCGAGGAAGCTATCGGTCTTCCGATCCAGTCTGAGCAAATGATGAGATGCTGCCAGCCAGATATTCCCTTTGCTGTCGCAGGTGATATCTGCTATTCTCTGTCCGGGTATATTTGTCAACAAAAACCTTTTTGTGTTTTTGTAGTCGGCGCTGATGCGGTACACGGAGTTATTGAGTCCAATCACCCAGATGTTGTGGTTCCTGTCCTGCCATATTTTTGCTGTGTTGAGATCAGTTGGAAGGGTGCTGTCGCCGGTGAATTTCGGGGCGGTGGTAAATGTCCGGGTTGAGAGCCCAAGTACAGAAACGCCTGCAGTGGATCCTACCCAGAGATTTCCCTGATAGTCAGAAAGGAGAGATGTGATAAAATTGCTGCCTTCGTAGTTTTCAAGTCCGTGAAAAATGGTGACGAACTGATGGCCATCGAAGCGGTTGAGTCCGTTTTGTGTTCCCATCCAGATATATCCCATTGAATCCTGAGCAATGGAATAGCCACTTCCCTGGGAAAGTCCTTTTCTTACCGACAGGTGTTCAAATCTGTACTCTGGCACCTGCGCATGCATGAACGCCGGCGGAAGGAGCAGGAGAAGGATAAATTTTAAAGGGTTGATATGTTTCCGTGCATGCATGGGTAGCTATTCTGCAGGCAGGTCTTCCATCTTGTCGCCAAAAATATACTCGTTAAACCATTGCCAGTTGTGCCAGACAGCAGCGAGTCTTTCTTTTGGCTTGTTGATACCATGTCCGAAACCTTTGTAAATAATCAGTTTCGACGGAATGCCACGGTCCTGCAATCCACGATAAAGTTCATACGCATTTGGGATGGGCACTCTTTTGTCAAATTCGCCGTGCTGTATCAATGTCGGTGTTTTTGCCTTGTTGATATTGGTCATAGGAGAAGTTTTGGCATAAATAGAAGGGTCGGACCATGGCGTGCTGCCGAGATATTGCCTTGTAAACGGAGTGATGTCTGTATTTACATAATAAGTCATCCAGTTTGAAATACCGGCTCCGACGGAAATGGCCTTGAAGATTGTGGTGTTGGTAGTGAGAAAGGCAGAGATGTATCCGCCCTGGCTCCATCCCATACAACCCATACGCGAGGTATCTATAAATCCCTGTTTGCTCAGGTGCTCTACACCGCTAACCACATCCCACATATCTCCGACTCCGAGATTTCTGACGTTGAGTGCTCTGAACTTTGCGCCATATCCTGCGCTGCCACGGTAATTAACGCGGAGCACAAGCGCACCTTTTTCGCACCATTGCATAGCCGGGTAAACATAAGTCGGCGTTGGCTCTGGCCGGTCAATACCCGTTGGTCCGCCGTGAATAACTACAAGCAGGGGGTATTTTTTCTTTGGGTCGAAGTTGGCGGGTTTCAGCAGCACTCCTTCAATGGGTGTGCCGTCTTTGCTTTTCCACTCTATGACTTCATTTATGGGCGTGTTCCAGTTCTTTATCTGTGCGCTCAGGTCGGTTACCTGTTTGGGCTTTTCGCCGTTTCGCGCGATATAGATTTCACCTAATTGGTTAAAATTTCTTCCACTCAATGCGATGTTGTTTCCATCTTTGCTAAAGCTGCCAAATCCTGGCAGGTCAAGACCGGTTTCATATGGCCGGACATTTCCGTTGGTGGGATCGATGATAAAAATGCCAGATCTGGTTTTCTGTGATGCATTGAAAAAAATCCCTTTCGGGTTCCAGTCCATCACGTTCTTGTTTTCATCAAATGTGGCTGCAATTTCCCTGCTTTTGCCGCTTGCCAGGTCGTGGATAAAAAGTCGGGCGTTTCTAAAAAAGAATGTCGTGGTATCGTCTACCGAGCTGCCATACAGGATTTGCCTGCTGTCGGGACTGAAACTGATGAATGCATCAGTGGAAGGATTGTTTACAATGGTAGTCACTTTTTTTGTAGCGAGGTCTGCTATGGCAATTTCTGAACGAAGAACTGTATTTATCAGTGGATTGGGCTGACGGGAGAAGCCGATCGATTTGCCATCGGGAGACCATTGAAATCCGCCGACAGAAAAGTTGCCATCTGTCAGTTTATATGGTTTTGGAATGGTGAAACAAACGGAAGCGTTGGTTTTGGAGGTGCTGTCGGTTTTCGAATTATAGCATGGAAGCGATCCCGCAAGGAGTATTGAATCAAGATCAAATTTTTGTATCCATAAATGTGAGAGACGAAACTCTTCCCCTTCTATTCCAAATCCGCCATAGCGCTCTTTGCTGCCCTTGCTTTTTTTTGATTCGGTATCAGCCTGCGTAAAAGCTATGAGCGACCCGTCCGGACTCCATTGAAATCCGTTGATGCCTTCTTCTTCTTTTGTTATCGGAAAAGCTTCGCCTCCGGCAACAGCCATGAGGTATATCTGACTTTTTTCTCCGCGGTCAGCGATAAAGCTTACCCAGCGGCTATCCGGAGTGAAGGAAGCGCCGGAGCTGTTTCCTTTGAAAGTTCTTGTAAGCTGAAAGGGTTTCTCATCCTGGCGCACCATCCAAAGTTCAGAATCGTAGCCGTTGCTGGCCCAGTCGGTGGATGTTACGGTGTAAACTACGGTCTTGCCGTCTGGCGAGATGAGTGCATTGCCGGCCGAGCGGAGGCTTATCCATTTTTCGAATGAAATGGATGCATCTTTCTGCGCCGATGTGGTTGCGGTAATGCTTATTAAAAGCAGGTAGCAGGCTATTTTTTTCATAACAGGATTTGTATTTGAAAGATATGCAAAACAGTTCATGCCGCAGTTTTAGCAGTTGATGAAGGGTAAGGTCAGAGGAATGCAAAAATGAAGGAAATTTGTGCGGGGAAAAATTCAAAGCATGGCGTATAAGAATAAAACGATCAGCAATCCTATCACGAAGCAGCATATCAGGTTTTTGAAAACTGCCAGGGATACCAATGGGGAATTTCTTGAAATGGAGGCTTTTTACGAGGCCAATTCAAAGGAGCCTGTTGCTCATTACCATCCGAGTCAGAAAGAAGATTTTGTGGTGCAGGAAGGGCAATTAACAGTCAAACTGGATGGCAGATTGAAGGTTTTGCACGCGGGGGAGACATTGCATATTCCCGCAGGGGTAGTGCATAGTATGTGGAACAGCTCCTGCTGCAAAACAATCGTGCATTGGAAGGTAACCCCGGCGATGGAGACAGAGTACCTGCTGGAGACCGGCGCGGGATTGGCATCAGACGGAAAAACCGGCAAAAACGGAATGCCCGGCATATTGCAGGTGGCATTGACGGCTACAAAATTCAACGCGGTTTACAGGGTTCCGAAACCTTCCTACGTTGTTCAGCGGGTCATTTTTGGTGTCTTGAGTCCGCTGGCAAGGGTTTTGGGCTACAGAGGCTCTTACAGCAAGCATATTGACTGATGAAATATTAGCAGTTTTTTGCATTTGATGGAATGATTTTGGCGGCTTAACCGTAAACAGAATCATGAAAAAGTCCTCGATCATCTTGTCGCTGTTTTTGATGGCGACTCTATATATTTCTGCACAGGATTCCACTTCTGTGGAAGCGATGGTAAACGCCAAAAACTTTTCTTTCAAACCACATACCGCCATGCTGCTTGGTGGTGGGGTTAGGCAGTTAACCGGCGGATTTGAACTGAAGGTTTCAAAAGATAAACTGATCGTATATCTGCCCTATTTTGGGCGGGCTTACAGCGCACCGCTTGATCCGTCCAGGGGCGCACTGGATTTCACCTCCAAATCGTTTCTTTATGAGGCAACCGAAAGAAAAAAAGGAGGCTATGATGTGATTATAAGACCGAAGGATGGTTCGGATGTACAGCAAATGGTTTTGCTGATTTCCGAGAGCGGTAGTGCTTCATTGCAGATAAACAGCAACAATAGGCAGCCCATATCTTACAATGGGGTTATTTCGCGGTAAATCTAAATTCTTCGTAGATTTATCACTATGGTTCGCGCTGCAATTTCATCTATACTAATATTATTTTTTACGGGCACTCAGGATAAGTTTATTGGAAGCATCGAAAGGCTCGACGTAGAGCTGAACTCCATCGTTGTGGAATCTGCCAAAATTGAAATTATTTCTGATGGGTATGAGTGGGCAGAAGGTCCGTTGTGGCTGGAGAGCTCACAGGCACTGCTGTTTACGGATGTCCCTACGAACTCGGTGTATAAATGGAAAGAGGGTGAAGGGGTATCTCTTTATCTGAAACCATCGGGATATACTGACCGGGCCGCAAGGGGCGGAGAAACCGGGGCGAACGGTCTCACACTCGACAACAACGGCAAACTTATTCTCTGTCAGCATGGAAACAGGCAGATTGCCAGGATGGAATCTGACCTGCTGCATCCCAGGCCTGTCTATAAATCGGTGGCTGCTAATTACCAGGGCAAGCGCTTTAACAGTCCAAACGATGTGGTTGTGAATTCAAAAGGCGAGGTATTCTTTACCGATCCCCCATACGGACTTGAAAAAGGAATGACGGATCCGGCAAAGGAATTGCAATTTCAGGGTGTTTTTAAAGTCACAAAAGGAGGGAAGGTGATTTTGCTCACTGATACGCTGACAAGACCAAACGGTATTGCGTTTATGCCGGGAGAGAAAAGTTTGCTGGTGGCAAATTCAGATCCCGCCAGGGCTTGCTGGTATGCATTTGATTTTAATGAATCAGGCGAACTCATTCACCCTCGTATTTTTTATAATGCCACTGAGGCCGCAAAGACAGAGAATGGCAGTCCGGACGGATTGAAAGTGGATACAAAAGGAAATGTTTTTGCCACGGGACCGGGCGGTGTCTGGATTTTTAATAAAAACGGTAAGCTGCTGGGCAAAATCAAGGTGCCGGTCTCAACATCCAACTGCGCATTGACTGCCGACGAGCGTACCCTGTTTATCACTGCAGATATGTATCTGCTGAGAGTAAAGTTGCGCTGATTACAAAACTGTTTTTGCCTCCGTGATCATACATGAGATCATGTTACCCAGAATTTTTTGTTCTTCTACCGTCAGGTCTATTTTTGTTTCTTTTTCGTTGCTGTCTGTTAGCACGAGGGATACAATCTTCTTCGAGTTAAGTCTGTTGAGTGCGGAAGGGGTGAAGGTTGAATTTTTCATGATGATGTGAAAGATGCCATCACAGTTCATAGAGCCGCTGTTTCGAAGCATGGTCTTCTGTTTACCACCTTCGAACATAAATGTCATGGTGGACTCTTCATTCACACATTTTGCCTTGTCGATATTTATTACGAAGAAAAAATCTATCTCCTTGTTGTTTGCATCGAGGGAGAGACGTATCTCATGCATAGTTACAAAACCGGTGGATACTTTTGATTTTCCATTGAGTGGATCGGTCACTTTTTTCAGGTCACAGTCCTGGGCGGAGAGTGACAGGGGGAGTGCGAACAGCATTGCAAACAAAAATTTCATCTGATTCATTTGAGATAAAATTAGTACTTAAAGTACTATGGTTTTGTTATAAAAAAAACCCGTTCGGGTGGAACGGGTTTGCATAAAATCTGTTGAGATTAATATCTGTAGTGTTCTGGTTTGAAAGGACCAGCTTTAGGTATGCCGAGGTAGCTTGCCTGTTCGTCTGTCAGCTCGTCCAGTTCAACACCGATTTTTGCAAGGTGGAGGCGGGCCACCTTCTCATCGAGGTGTTTTGGAAGAACGTATACCTTGTTTTCGTAATTTTTGTGATTCACCCAGAGTTCGATTTGTGCGAGTGTCTGGTTGCTGAATGAGTTACTCATTACAAAAGAAGGGTGACCGGTTGCACATCCAAGATTTACCAGGCGACCTTCAGCGAGAATGATGATGTCTTTTCCGTCAACATTGTACAGGTCAACCTGTGGCTTGATGGTATCTTTTGTATGACCGTAGTTGGTGTTGAGCCATGCCATGTCGATCTCAATATCAAAGTGACCGATGTTACAAACGATTGCTTTGTCTTTCATCAGGCGGAAATGTTTTTCCGTGATGAGGTCGCGACAGCCGGATGCAGTCACAACGATATCGGCTTCTTTTACTGCGTCGATCATTTTCTTTACTTCAAATCCGTCCATTGCAGCCTGGAGGGCACAGATTGGATCGATTTCGGTAACGATAACACGGCAGCCAGCACCTTTGAGGGAAGCGGCAGAGCCTTTTCCTACATCACCATAGCTTCCTACAACAGCAACTTTACCTGCCATCATCACATCGGTCGCGCGGCGGATTGAATCCACGAGTGATTCCTTACAACCGTATTTGTTGTCGAATTTAGATTTAGTGACAGAGTCGTTTACGTTGATAGCCGGAATTGGCAGGGTGCCTTTTTCCATTCTTTCGTAAAGACGGTGAACACCGGTGGTTGTTTCTTCAGACAGACCACGGATATGCTGAATAAATTCAGGGTATTTGTCAAACACGATATTTGTGAGGTCGCCGCCATCGTCAAGGATCATGTTGAGGGGACGGTCGGTGCCGCCAAAGAACAGCGTCTGTTCAATACACCAGTCAGCTTCTTCCTGCGACTGTCCTTTCCATGCGAAAACTCCGATCCCCGTTGCTGCGATAGCGGCTGCGGCCTGGTCCTGGGTAGAGAAGATATTGCAAGAGCTCCAGCGTACTTCGGCGCCGAGTGCTGTGAGTGTTTCTATTAAAACGGCAGTCTGGATAGTCATGTGCAGGCAACCAGCTATTCTTGCACCTTTCAGTGGCTGAGAAGGACCATATTCAGCACGGATGGCCATCAAACCCGGCATTTCAGCTTCTGCAAGACGTATTTCCTTACGACCCCACTCCGCAAGCGTCATATCTTTCACTTTGTATGGGAGACTAAGGTCAATGTGCGATTTTAAAGTTGACATGTATGATTAATTTTGCGCAAAGCTAATATTCTCCCTGAACTTTTGCAACCAATGTGGAAGGATCGGGTTGATAATTTTTTGATGCTATTTAGTTTGCTGGTTTTCAGTTGATTGGTTGATTTGTTGAGGCGATATTTTACCCTGAATCATGGTGGCTACGATTTTATCGATCGGCAGGGTAACGGAATTTGAGGAGAATTGGTTTTGAGGAATGAAACGAAAGGTCTCGATTTCCCCGTTTTTTGCATAGGCTTCGAGCTGTACTACATCGAAATGAAAGGGTTTGGTGCGGAGGGGAACGGTGATGGTCTCAAGTGCTTTCACCCTGTAATATATCGACACTATCTGGTGGTCGGGATTGAAAGCGCTCATTTGAAAAAAGTCGGTGGTATATAGGTGTTCTTCCACAGAAACCCGCAGGTTCATCTCTTCTATAAATTCGCGGGCAAGGCAGTCTCTCGTGCCCTCTCCGAATTCGAGGCCTCCGCCTGGAAATTTTGTGTAATATCCTCCGCTGATATATTCATCGCTGACCAGGATTTCGTTTTCAGGTCCGGTCAGAATTCCATATACACGGATATTGAAGAAATGCATGGGGCTTAAAAGATTTTTTTTCGGAGAAAAAACCAGCCGATTATCAATGAGATAAAAAGAGAGAGAAAGACTGGTATATAGAAAGCGAAAGGTGAGTTGGAGTAGGGGATTGGAACGTTCATGCCATAGATACTGGCCACCAGTACAGGCAGCGTAAGTACGATGGTGATGACGGATAGTCTTTTCAGGACCTCGTTCTGGTTGTTTGCAATGATGCTTGCAAAGGCATCCAGTGTACTGCTTAGGATATTCGTGTAAATATTGGCCATTTCCAGCGCCTGCGAATTGTCGACGATCAGGTCATTGAGAAATTCTTTTTCATCTTCGTTGAGGCCGAGGAAATTGGTTCTTTCAATTTTCATCAGCAGCATTTCGTTGCTTCTGAGTGCGGTTACAAAATAGACCAGGCTTTTTTGAATGCGCATCATCTGAAAAAGCTGCTCATTCTGGCTTGCGTCGTAGAGTTTTTGTTCCAGTACATTTCTCCGGACATTGATTTCTTTCAGAAACTCCATATACGCCTGGATGATCTTTTCAAAGATCTTAAGGACCATCATATTTTTTTTGTCAGGATGGCGGTTTTGGAAGGTGTTCAGAAATTTTTTCATGGCACCGTTGTCGAATGAGTTTACGGTGACAATCTGGTTATGCGTGAGAATGATACAGATGGGTATGGTGATATAGTATGCGTCGCTTTCGTTGAACGAATTGTTTTCTGTGGGGGTCTTGATAACCACCAGTTTCACGTTGTCATCTTCTTCGAAACGGCTTCTCTCGTCGATATCCAGCGAGTCGGTCAGGAAGTCGAGCGGTATCTCAAGTGTTGATGAAAGTTCAGAGAATTCTTCCTGCTTCAGCGGTGGTGAAACGTTGACCCATGCGCCGTTTTCGGGGTTATCGACGGCAATGGTCTGATGGTTGATATTTTTGAAGTATTGAATCAAGGTGGGGTAAAGATATGGGGAGATGAGGAAATTAGTAAATTAGCAGATGAGGAGATGAGTAAATGAGCAGATTAGCAGATAAGTAAATGAGCAAATTGTGTGACAACGCGAAATCTGTATCACATAAGGAAGGGCCCCGAAGGGCCCTTAATTTGCTAATTTGCTAATCTGCTAATCTGCTCATTTACTCATCTACTAATTTACTAATCTACTCCTACTCCACAATACTCCTGCACATACCAAACGCAAGAATGATTTCATCGAGCATGTACTTCGACTGGGCAGCGGTTACACAAAGACGTAACCTGTCCTCACCCGGAGGAATGGCGGGGAATATCACTGGATTCGCCAGGATGCCGAGGGCATAAAGACGCGCAGAGAGACGCAATGTTTTTTCCTTGTTTCCGATGATTACAGGAATAATCGGTGACTGGGTTTTGCCGACATTGTATCCAAGTCTCTTCAAATGTTTCTTCAGATAGTTTGCGTTTTCGAAGACTTTTTTCAGACGCTCCGGTCCTTCTTTTTCTATCACTTCAAATGCAGCGAGGCAAGCAGCAGTATTGGCTGGTGACATGGCGCATGAGAATACGAATGGAGTGGCAGAATGCTGCAGTACGGTGACCGTCTGCTCAGAGCAGGCAAGAAAACCGCCTCCGGAAGGAACGCATTTCGACATCGCGCTGGTGAAGACGTCGATATCCTCAGGATTGACATTGAAATGTTCGTCAACACCGCGACAATTTTCGCCGTAAAGTCCCAGTGAATGGCTCTCGTCAAGGATCAGATAAGCGCCAAATTCCTTTTTCAATTCCACTATTTCAGGAAGCGGACAAAGATCGCCTTCCATTGAATAGACCCCTTCGATTACAATAAATGTTTTCTTAGCGGTGGTTTCTTCGGCGAGCAGTTCACGGAGGTGCTCCAGATCATTGTGTCTGAACTTTACACACTCTACCTGTGCCATGTAGATGGCATCGATCAGGCTTCTGTGAACGTTTTCATCGATGATGATGCGGTCACTTTTCTGAACGATCCCGTTGATTACCGCCAGGTTTGCCATATAGCCTGATGAAAAAGTGATGGCAGCAGGCTTGCGTTTGAACGCCGCGATCTTGGCCTCCAGCGCACGATGCAGCTGATTGGTGCCAGCCAGCATTCTTGCTCCGCCGGTGCCCGTTCCATAATTTCTGATGGCATTGATAGATGCGTTCTCGATATACGGATGACCAAGCAATCCGAGATAATCATAAGAAGAAAGCATAAACATGTCGCGACTGTTGGAAACAACAGCCGGGCCTGATTTGCTTTGCATTGTTTGTTGAAAAGGATACATGTCGTTGCCCACCATGTCATGTATATCACGTATCCAGCGGCGCGCAACACTTGATTTAAGCATTGGCTCGAGTTCCGGGGCTTCTACGTCAGAGAATTGGTCACCAAATGGTGATTGCGGTGCAGAGTTCGTTTCTTCGGTTACAGTCAGCACTTCCCTTGGTGCAACTGCAGCCAGCTCCTGTGGTTTAGAGGTCATTTATTTGTCGATTTAAGAGTTAACAGCAGAGGTGTTAACATGGGATGCGGATGCTTAGTGGAATTCGGGAGGGTATGGGATAAAATGGTCCGTACGGTGTTAGCCGTATGAGTGGTCGTGCTGTTTACTTAATGAGGAGGAGATTTCTAAGGATTTAGATCAGAGCCTGTGCAAATAAAGTAAGAAATTTTTATGAAAGAAAGAAAAAACGGATTTGTTTTTTCTGAAAGACAAATTAATTGTCAGTTTTACAGGGTTACCCCTAGCATGCTATGCAGATTGTATTACAAGATGATCAGATTGTGATCTCGATGTCGCCTTCAAACACTTTTGTAGCAGGGCCGCTGAGATAGATATTTGTGTATTCATCTCCACCGACTCTGTCATATTCTACTTCGAGCTTACCACCGCGGGTATGCACGGTGACATCGTTGTAGCCCATTTCATTGTGATAGCAGACCAATGCAGCGGCCGTTACTCCGGTTCCGCAGCTGAGTGTTTCATCTTCCACACCTCTTTCGTAAGTTCTCACAATGATCTCGTCTTCGTCTTTCTGTTCAACAAAATTGACATTGATACCATCCTTCGCGAACTGTGAAGAGTTCCGAATACTCTTTCCTTCGCCGAATACATCATACTCCATCACATTGGAGACCATTTTGACATAATGAGGTGAACCGGTATTGAGAATAAAATCGCCTTTGTATTCCTGTGTCTTTTTTACGTCCTGCATACGCAGGCTTACGATGCCATCGTCATCGATTTCGGCTTCGTGCGGACCATCAACAGCCAGAAAATTGTAAAGGCCCGGTCTGATGCCGAGGTAATGCGCAAATTTCACCAGGCAGCGCCCGCCGTTTCCACACATACTGGCCCTTTTGCCATCGGCATTGAAATAAATCATTTCAAAATCGTAGCCCTCTTTGAGATTGAGGAGCATGAGACCATCTGCGCCAATTCCAAATCTGCGGTTACATATATTATTGACATGTACAGGTGTCAATGCCTCGTATTCGTTATTCCTGTTGTCCAGCACCACAAAATCATTGCCTGTTCCCTGGTACTTAAAGAAATGAATATTCATCCCGCAAAATTAGTTAATGTGAAGCACTCAATATTTCAAGAGTTTTCTGTATCAGTTTTTCAACGGTCGCCTGTCCGTCTTTTGAAAATTCCTTTGTGACCCTGTTGGCGACGATCGCGCTGAGACTGAGGCACTGGTGGCCGAGCAGACGGCCAAGTCCATATATGCCGGCGGTTTCCATTTCGAAATTCGTGATGCGGTGTTGACCGAAACTGAATTCGGTCAGACGGTTGATGAATTCCGGTGCGCGGAGACCCAGTCGCAGCACTCTTCCCTGCGGACCATAAAATCCCGGGCAGGTCACGGTGATGCCATGGTGAATGTCTTTTACAAACTCGCGAAGCAGGGAGGAACCAGCGTTGCTGATATAGGGTTGGGTGGAGAGGTGGTTGAGCTGGGTAAAGGTGATTAAGGATTGCAGAAGCAATTTTTCTTCGTCGTTGTGACTGATCCGGTAAAAATTGAGCAGGTTGTCGATGCCGAGGCCGTGTGTGGAGGCGACCCATGAATCAACCGGTATATTTTTCTGCAGGGAACCCGATGTGCCGATTCTTATAATATTCAGATGTGTGAGTTCGGGTTTTATGGTGCGGGTTTCAAAATCGATGTTAACGAGGGCATCAAGTTCGTTTAGTACAATATCTATATTGTCTGTGCCGATACCCGTGGAGACGACGGAAATTCTTTTGTTGCCCAGTGAGCCGGTGTGGGTTACGAATTCGCGGTGCTGGTTGCGGCATTCGAAATGGTCGAAGTGTTTGCTGACTTCCCGCACACGGTCCGGATCTCCCACAGTAATAATGGTATGGGCAATTTCTTCCGGCCGGGTATCGAGGTGATAGACCCCGCCTCTTGAATTGAGGATCAGTTCGGACTCGGCGATGGGTTGCATGGAGTTGAAGATTAGGCGACTAAGTTCTAAGTTTTTTGGAGAAACTCCACAAAAGTTTCTATTTTCGCTGCCTGTTAACTGGTCCTGTGGCCGAGTGGCTAGGCAGAGCTCTGCAAAAGCTCGTACAGCGGTTCGAATCCGCTCGGGACCTCCGGAATAAGGATTACAGGAATGTAATCCTTATTCTATTTTGCTCCATTTTACAATCAATAGCATGTTTTTCCTTTTTTATAACAGCGGCGGTAGTTCTCCTCATTCTGCCTTTTTATAGGCTAGCATTCCTTAAATCGATTTCTTAATCGAGTAAAAATCAATAAAGGAATATAAGGAATGGTTACACCAGGTATTTGTGCGGCTTAATCCAACCAATTCCTGACGAGGCCGTATGCCAGGTGCTGACATGATTATTGCTTGATAAACGTAAGACTGTTGCTTACATTATTCTCCTTTAACACTGCAATGTACAAACCTGCCGGCAACTGACTTACAGGAACAAATGTCCGGAATGAAGTAATATTCTGTTTAAGCACCACCGCACCCAAATTGTTACGGATCAAAAGTGTTGCCGGGTTGCCCGTATACGGATAGGTTATTACCAGCTGTGCATGCGCCGGGTTAGGTGAAACTGTTATTTTCACAGAACCATTATACACTTGTTTTACCTCGCTCATAACTGAACGGCCATCCCTGCCTGTTTCTGTAATCTTATAGAAATTATTACCCTTCTGTGGGGCGGTATGAAACCATTGGTAATTCATTATCCGGTTGCTGTTACCCGAGGCAGCTACCTGGTCAAGCTGCACAAAATTGAATCCATCCGTACTGTGGAGGATACTGAAATGATCAGCGTTTGTCTCAGTATGAGTGGACCAATTCAACATAACTCCATTATTGTTTTTAACTGCCTTCAAAAACTGAAGGCCGGTTGACGCCAACACTGATGAGATGGCCATTGTACGATTGGCGGAGAGGAATAACAAGGGATCTGAAGCAAGGCCACCGTATTCCACTACAAACCCAAGCGCGCTGGTATTTGGCAAATCGTTCCATTTACCAGGGTTGGCCCCGCTGGCAAATAATTGACCGTAATGTTCATTTGAACTTGAATTATTCGGTTCACTACCGTTCCAGTTCATATAATTAGTACCTACAGCTACGGGGGTGGTATTGCCATTTGAAAATTGTATCCCTTTTTCACCGGCCGGACCTGTAACCCAGTACCATTTTCCTTCTGAGTTTACCTGGGCAGCATATGTAGAGGCGCCTGTGGCAGCATTGATCTGCGAAAATTCATCGCTTGCGCCAATCCAGGCATCGGTCCCTATTTTTTGTTTTATAAAATCATTCTCTGACTGCGATGTAATGGTAGCAAGATACCCGTTCAGGCCCAGGTAAGTCTTTGCAGCAGCGCTTGTCTTGGCAGTTGTCCAGCTGCCAGTAGTGGCAACATATTCGTAAAAATGACCGTTGCTGCCTGAGACCTGGTTACCAACAGAAAAACTAATATTCCTGTCGCCAATAACATTCGATGTGGAGGTGAAATTAACGGTTCTGAAAAGCGCCTGCCATTGGCTGGCGGTGGCCGTACCTGAAAACGATAATATACCTGTAACTGAACTATACACCGCGGTTACACTGCCAGGACGTGTACCCGTATAGGATAATACATCACCGCTATTGAACCCAGCCGCGATAGTGACTTTAGCATCTGTGATACTACCGTTGCTGTATACAAAAATTGCATTGTCAATATAAGCAGGCGCTGCATGTAAAACATAATTATTGGAAGAGGCGGTTGTTTGTAAAGATGTAGCAATCATAACAACAGCCCGGCTAACAGACAGGGTTACCGCCGGATCCCCGCTCATGCCCCCATATTCTACTACATAACCAAGCGAGGCAGTTCCGAGATCATTCCATTTACCGGTAGAAGAGGTGGAATATATTTGACCATAGTGTTCTGCAGATGATGAATTGTTTGGTTCCCCGGCGTTCCAATTCATATAACGGCTGCTGACAGATGTGGGGGTGCCATTGTTATTGGAAAATTGTGTTCCTTTTTCGCTGGCGGGGCCCGTTACCCAATACCATTTTCCTTCTGCATTTATTTGAGCAGCATAGGTAGAAGCACCGGTGGCAGTATTGATCTCCGAAAAATGATCACTGGCGCCTATCCATCCATCCGCTGAAGTTTTTAACTGAATAAAATCGTTCTCAGCCTGTGATGTAATTGTTGTAAGGTAGCCCTGTAATCCATAAAAACTTTTTGATGCTGCGTCTGCTTTGGCAGCAGTCCAGCTAAAAGTCCCGGTGATGAATTCATAAAAATGCCCATTGCCTGAAAAAGAAATGGCTGAACCAAGATTGAAGGTTATCGTTCTCTGTAATACAGAAGAAGCGGTTGTATTAAATGTCACTGTACGTAACAGCGCCTGGTATTGTGCCGGTGTAGCTGTACCGGTAAACGTTAACACGCCGGTAGCGGCGTTAAACCCGGCTGTAACACCGGACGGCAGTGTGCCGGTATAAGTCAATATATCTGCAACCGAAAAATTAGCCGAAATACTAACCCTTGCAGCATCAATGGCACCAGTGCCTGTAATGGCAAGGCTATTGTCTACCACGATGGCCGGTGCATTGTTGGCAATGGAGGTTGAAGCAACATTACCGCTTAATACAAGTTGTGAACTTCCGGTGAAGGTTATGCCAAAAAAGAATAAAATAAAGATGAGGGCTTTCATAGAATTGAAGGATTTTTTTAAATATAGGATAAAATGAATCGGGCAGTTGATTTCATTTACGGGTAATGTGCAATTGTACCCATGCTGAAGTGCTGCAGTTAAAACTGCTGTAATGATTGCTGGACGGGCAATCCAGGGCAATTGATTACTTACGCCATATACATAAGCACTTAGGCGGGCAGCATTAAACGATATAATATATTTTTAAGAAATAAGTGTAAATCCGGTCAGGTATCGCAATCGAGTATATAACTACTTTATTCCTGCCACTTCCAACTGTGCCACGATTTGACGTTTTGATCAGCGGCATACACCTCTATCCTTCCCGTGTCTTTGCGAAGTTCTTAAACAGGCTTGTGCAAAACAAGGTCTGCGCAAAATGAGAGTCGCTGGCCGTGGTTAATTTAGCTCTTGTAAGGGTACGTAAAGATTTGACTATTGCCGTATTTAATCGCGCAAATAATCGAGCAAAAAAAATACACACCTGATATCTAATATATTATGAATCCGCTCGGGATCTCTGGAAAAAGGGAATGCCATCGGGCTTCCCTTTTTTCTTGACCAACTACTCTCCCCAATTGATTTTGGCTGTCTACATTTACTGACTCATCTGTTGAATTTCGGGCCCGTTTTTATTCAAAAAGTCACACATGTCTGATGGCCCGCTTTTTACATATTCAATGTTGTTCCTTTTATAATTAAAACAACAAACAATGCGGTCAATCCTTTTCGCTGCTGTCGCGATCCTACTCGCGTCATGCAATAACAGTACAACTACAGATACGAATGCATCCGACACAACCATTGCAGCAACCGACACAACCAGCTCAAATGCGCTGAAACCCAAGGGTCCGGCTCCTGCGTGGGCACCGGATATCGACGATGAAATGCTGGTAGTGATCGAGAAACTGCAAAGCTACGGCGCTCCTCCCATCGAATCGCTCAGCGCACAGGAGGCGAGGAAGCAACCCACACCCACCACTGCTGTGATGGATGTTATCAAAGAGAAAAACATTTCAGTTCCTGCACCTGCAGTTGACACCGCTGGCAAAGACATACCCGTTGCAGGAGGAACCATTCATGCAAGAATATATACTCCGAAAACTGCCGACAGCAGCTTTCCTGTAATCGTTTACTACCATGGTGGCGGTTGGGTCATCGCAGACATCGACACCTACGACGCATCGGCAAAAGGGCTTGCCGAACAGGTCGGAGCAATAGTAGTGTCCGTGCATTACCGTCAGGGTCCTGAACATAAATTTCCAACTGCTCACAACGATGCTTTTGCAGCTTACCAGTGGGTGTTGAAAAATGCTGCAGGAATGAAAGGCAATCCAAAAATGATTTCACTGGTAGGAGAAAGCGCCGGCGGAAACCTTGCCTGCAATGTTAGCATACTGGCAAAAGCAAAAGGGCTTACAATGCCACTGCACCAGGTGCTCGTCTATCCGGTTGCGAATAATGACATGAATGCAGAATCCTACCAGAAATACGCGGAGGCAAAACCGCTCAACAAACCGATGATGGCATGGTTTGCAACAAATTATTTTGGTGATATGGCGAAAACCGCAGACCCGCGAATGAGCCTTGTCAAAGCAAATTTAAAAGGACTCCCTCCAACCACCATCATCGCTGCTGAAATTGATCCATTGCAATCTGACGGCAAACTGCTTTCAGAAAAATTAAAAGAAGCAGGGGTGGAAACAGACTATAAACTTTATAACGGTGTGGTACATGAGTTTTTTGGAATGGCTGCAGTTGTCCCCGACGCCAAAGACGCGCAAGCTTATGCTTCCGGTAAACTAAAAAAGTCATTTAACAGGTAGATAAGACGATTTATATGAAAGCAGCAAGAATACACGGCCCGCGCTCAGTGAAGTGCGATACAGTAGACGATCCGAAAATAGAAGACAACAGAGACATCATTCTCAAAGTGACGGCCACAGCCATCTGTGGGTCCGATCTGCATATTTATTCCGGTGGTCTTCCACAACCAAGACCCATGACTCTCGGACACGAGTTCATGGGAATTGTTGAGGAAACCGGTTCTGCCATTACCAATCTCAAAAGGGGTGACAGGGTGGTTGTTCCATTTCCGATTGCCTGCGGTACCTGTTTTTTCTGTAACCACCATCTGCCCGGACATTGTGAAAATTCAAATCCAGATCATTATGGTCCAGAAGGCGGGCTGGTAACAGAAAAAGGGGGAGCCCTTTTCGGCTACACAGATTTGTATGGAGGCTACGATGGCGGTCAGGCAGAGTATGTGAGAGTGCCATACGCAGATTTTGGACCTCGTATCGTGCCCGAAGGATTGACAGACGAACAGGTTTTATTTCTCACAGACATTTTTCCAACGGGCTACACCGGCATTGACTGGGGGAATGTGAAAGGAGGGGAGAGCGTAGCGATTTTTGGTTCCGGTCCCGTAGGCATAATGGCCGCGAAGAGTGCCTGGTTGCGCGGTGCAGAAAAAGTGATCATCGTTGACACACTTCAGTACAGACTCGACAAAGCAAAGGCTGCTGCAGGTTGTGAAACGATTTTGTGGAAGGACGGCGCGAAAGATGTAGTGGAACAAATTCGTGCAATGACCCAGGGACGAGGCGCAGATGTTTGCGTGGAAGCAGTGGGATTTGAGCCAGACCGTAATCTGCTCGACCGCGCAAAATCGGTGATCAATCTCGAAAAAGGTTCACCGAAAGTTCTTGAGGCCTGTATGAGTGCTGTCAGAAGAGGTGGCATTGTTTCAGTCCTGGGAGTCTATCCAACTACCTACGATAATTTTCCCATCGGACAGTTTTTCGACAAAGGCATCACGCTGAAAGGTGGTCAGGCACCGGCTCACAAACATATTGACACCTTGATGAAATATGTAACAGAGGGTAAGGTTAAACTGGATGATATCATCACGCACCGTCTACCCCTGTCTGAAGTGGCACATGGCTATAAAATATTCAAAGAAAAAGAAGAGGACTGCGTAAAAGTGGTGCTCATTCCTTAGTTCCAAAGCGAAAAATTGAAACATGAAAAAGATTCTTACATACGGTTTTTTACTCGCGTGCACTTTCCCGATGGCATTTGCTGTTCATGCTCAAAAAGGAATACCAGCACCGGTGCAAACAAATGCTTCAGTGAATACCAACTTTCCACAGCATGAAGACTTCAAGGAGACCATGGTTTCTCGTCTGAAACTGCCAGCAGGATTTAAAGTGCAGGTAGCGGCAAGCGGACTTGGTAAACCGCGGATGATGGCCATGGGTGCCAATGGCGGACTATACATCACCCGCCGCGATGTTGGTGACGTACTGCTACTCACTGATCAGGATGGCGACAATAAATTTGAAGATCTGAACACGGTAATAGCAAACTTCAAAGGTGTGCACGGCATCACCATCCATGATGGTTTTATGT
>JACMLD010000558.1 GCA_014379785.1 Chitinophagaceae bacterium | reverse complement strand
TTGCCCTGCGGGTCCCGCGAAAAGAAGAAATTTGGTTCCCAGGCAAGCGTGAACTCACGCTTGAAATAACCGTGGCTACTGATTGTAAGGCCCACCCCCAGACTTATGGAAGGGACGAAATAGTTTTTGTAATTCTGAATATCTGCCGAAGCTTTAAATGTGAGGTAATCGCCTCCGGCAACATAGCCATGGTCGATTTTGGCACTTATCGAAGGATCAGCATCCATTTTCATCACCCCCGCATGATTACTCCATCCTTTTTTATGGTGCTCGGCAATATTTGCAATCTTTTGATTGAGCAGTCCGTCTGGCAGTTCTTTTAAACTATTGATGTCGTTTACGAAAAAACTCAAACGGAAATACCTGGTGGCATAAAAACCTTTTCTGAGTGTGTACTTTGCCAGAAAGCGGACTTGTCCAACAAAATGGATCGTATCCTGCTCAAGCTTTAGCGCTGATACATCGCCGTTATTAATGCTGAAGCTGCTGGCATCCGGAGCATGCCGGAGTATCCTTATTTTTTTTGAACCGGTAGTGTCCATGACATAGTCGATCTTTTTCGCGCTTACCGCATCGGAAAGGCTGTCTTTAAAAGGTTCCAGGTCTTTAAGAAAGTCTTTTACCATGGCTTCCAGGTTTGAAAACCGATAGATATCCTCCATTGCGTCGAGCTCGACCTGCATTTTGTTTCCCTTGCCGAGGTCTACAAAGAATCTTCGCTTCGCAAAATCGGGCCATGGTTCAAAAGTTTTGTCACTGTTGCTTAGCCTTGTGTCCTGTGCAAAGTTTGTCCCTGCGATGCCGGTCAGCAGCATCGCCAGAATAATTAGTTGTTTCATTTTTTTAATTTGAGGGAGAGAGTTTGATTTTTATGAGATCCCCGGTAGCACTGTTCGCTACCCAGGTGCGACGGAATTTTTCACGTTTTGTTTCACGAAGAATTTTCTTCGCGGCTTTTGTATTGCTGGTAAATGTTTCGGATGGAGTGTCCTGTTCGGATACGAGGTCGTTGATATGTACGACTTTCATCTGCTTAACCGGTTTTGCGGTAATGACTTCAGCCGTTTTGCTGGCAGTATCCGGAATCACGACGGCAACGATCTCCTGCTGAGGAGCGGTATGAGTCTCTTCTACAATGACATTGACGGCAACTGGTTTTTTTGGCGCAGAAGACTTCTCCGTTCTTTTTACAACCGGACTTGCATTGACAATTATTTTCGAAGGCAATTCTTTCACTGTTGGCTTGATAAGCACAAGTGGTTTCTGAATATCAGCGGGAAGCGATTTGTCTCTATTGAAAATGATGATCGCTACCAGAAACAGTACGGAAGCTGCTGCCAGCCAATAAACGAAAGGGAATGCTTTTTTCCTTTTATCGGATAATCTGTTGTTTAGATTATTCCAACGCGCGTCTGCAACGCTACCACCGGCAGATTCACTGAGTTCATTCAGTCTCATCCTCCATTCATTTTCACTATTTTGTTTTTGTTGCCACATAGTCGTTGTGATTTTGTGCGAGTAATTTTTGTAACAAGGTTTTTGCCTTGCTCAATTGTGATTTTGAAGTGCCTTCTGCAATCCCGAGCAACGCTGATATCTCCTGGTGTTTCATCCCTTCAATCTCGTAGAGATTAAAAACCGTTCTGTATCCGGTGGGGAGTTGAATGATCAGATTGAAAATTTCTGTCGCCGAAAGCCTGTTCAGTGCATCTTCTTCCAATGGTACATGTTCCGCCTGAAGTTCATCAACCACTAAAAACAGGTTCTTCTTCCTGAGAAACATCAGGCATTCATTTATCATGATTCTTTTAAGCCATGCATAAAGTCCAGCTTCGCTGCTGTAAATAAATCCTGGCAGGTTGATAAAAAACTTATAAAACCCATCGAGCAAAAGTTCTTCCGCATCTTCGGTATTTCTGACATAGCGCCGGCACAGGGTTGCCATCTTGCCCGATAGCAATTCGAAGAGCTTTTTCTGTGCTTCGGGTTTGCCCTGCTTAGCTTTTTTTACCAGTTCAGAAATTTCCATTTACCATTGATTGTTATCAGGAGTATGAATGCAGAACTGAAAGTAAGGGTTGCCTGCCTATCCGCAAATAATATCGGCTGAACAAATGACCGCAAAAGCTGTTGATACTTTCATGTCTATTCTATTGTCGCCGCTTCAGATAAAATCGGTTCTGTTAAAAAATCGCATTGTCATTTCACCGATGTGCCAGTATTCGTCTGTGGACGGATTTGCAAACGACTGGCACCTGGTGCATCTTGGCAGCAGGGCAACGGGCGGCGCCGGTTTGATCATTCAGGAAGCGACCGCAGTTTCACCGGAAGGCAGGATCAGTCCGGAGGACGCGGGCCTATGGAAAGATGAGCACATCGAAAAGTGGCGGACCATAGTAGATTTCATTCACTCGCACGGCTCCGTCGCAGGTATCCAGCTGGCTCATGCCGGTAGAAAAGCGAGCGCAGCTTCGCCCTGGAAAGGTGGTCGCCAGATAAAAATCGGTGACGGTGGCTGGCAGACACATGCCCCTTCAGCCATTCCATTTCATCATTCTGAAAACACACCACTTGCTCTCGATGCCGATGGCATTCGTAAGGCTGTTGAAGATTTTGGCGCGGCTACGCAAAGGGCCGTTCTGGCGGGATACAAACTCGTTGAAATTCATGCTGCACATGGATACCTCATTCACCAGTTTCTTTCTCCGCTCAGTAACCAGCGGACCGATGACTATGGAGGTGCTTTCGAAAACAGAATCCGCTTTCTGCTGGAGATTGTGGCTGCCGTGCAAAAAGAATGGCCCGCTGACCAACCCTTGTTCGTCCGCATCTCAGCTACGGATTACGCGGAAGGCGGGTGGAATATCGGGGAATCGGCAAAACTCGCAGGCATATTGAAAAGCAAAGGTGTCGACCTGATCGATTGCTCCTCGGGAGGTCTGGTGCCGGGGGTGAAAATTGAACTGGGACCGGGCTACCAGGTTCCATTTTCCGAAAGGATAAAAAAAGAAGCAGGCATGCTTACTGGAGCGGTGGGCCTTATCACGGAGGTGAAACACGCAGAAGAGATATTACAAGCCGGCAAGGCAGATCTCATTCTGATTGCGCGGCAGTCTCTTCGCGATCCCAATTTTGCGTTACATGCCGCAGCCGAACTCGGCGAAGAAATTGCATGGCCCCCTCAATATGAGAGAGCCCGCCTGTAATGGTTTTCTACTACCTGATTTACGGACTTACAATGAGGGTATATCTAAACGAACCCGGTTTTCGTTTATCGTGAGGCGATGAAATTTTTGCCTTATCCCGAACATGAAAACCCGAGTCCTCCTTCTCAGCTTCCTGATACTCTCATTTGTTGGATACACTCAGCAGGATACCTGCAAAGTGGGACTATATATCAACTCTATCTACGATTTCGACCTCGAAGAAAAAAGCTATATGGCAGATTTCTGGGTTTGGATGAATTTCAAAAATGGAGCACTTTCTTTCCAGGAAGCAATAGAAGTGCCAAATGCAAAAGAGGTTAGCTTCAGTCAGTTTAGCACAGAAAAAAAAGGGGATATTTTTTGGTTTTCTATGAAAGGGAAGTCAAAGATCATGCATGAATGGGATGTATCAAGATTCCCCTTTGATGAGCAGCATCTGCGTATTGAGCTGGAAGATGCAAAATACGATGGAACGCAGGTTACCTATGTGGCTGATACCGCCAATTCTAAAATTGATTCTTCATTCAACTCAAAAGAATGGCAGGTCAAGTCATTTAAGGTCTGGTCAGATAAAAAAGTGTACGGTACCACGTATGGTAATCCAGAATTAAAAGGAAGCAGCAGTTATCCGAGACTTGTGTCCGAATTGGTCATCAGCAGAAACAACTCATGGTTGATGCTTCTTAAAATGCTTACAGGAGCCTATGTCGCATTCCTGATCTCGTGTCTCGTCTTCTTTGTTTCATCAGCTAATCAGGATTCACGCTTCGGTCTTTGCGTTGGTGGATTGTTTGCAGCAATTGGAAACAAATACATTGTCGAGTCAGTGATTCCAACAACTACCACCAATACTCTGATGGACAATGTCCATAACGTGACGTTTATGTTTATCCTGCTCATTGTCGGAATTATCATTGTTTCGCTAAGGCTCTTCGAAAGTGGAGATCCTAAAAAGCATGCAAAATCACTCAAGCTTGATAAGTGGGCCTTTGTGGGTGTCGCTGCAGCGTATGTTTTGATCAATATATTCCTAATCTTCAGGGCAGCGAACTAAGCGGTCGCATATTCTCTATCTTTGGTTTTCTTAAACTAAAGTTTATGCTCCTTCTCATACTTGGCCTGATCATTTTTTTTGTTGCCGGTGCGCTTACAAAGAATGATGAAAGAACAAAGAAATTCGGCGGACCACTCCGAATCGTTGCAATCATTATAATCCTTATCGGAATATCCATGGCATGTGTGATACAGATCGACGTTGGTCAGGTGGGTGTCAAAAAACTTTTTGGGAAGGTCCAAAAAGATGTATTGGGAAGCGGTCTTCATTTTATAAATCCTTTGTTGGATATTGAGCGTCTTGATGTAAAAACACAGAATTACACCATGAGCGGTCAGCAGGATGAAGGAACAAAGAGTGCAGACGATGCAATCCGCGTGCTTACTGCGGATGGTCTTGAAGTAACTATTGACCTTTCGGTACTTTACCATGTCATAACCACTGATGCCCCGAAGCTATTGCAGCAGACAGGTTCCGATTATGAGGATAAAATTGTAAGACCAATTACCCGCACGAGAATCCGGGACAACGCTGTCTATTATGACGCCATTTCTCTATACTCTTCTAAACGTGATGAGTTTCAACAAAGAATATTCAAAAACATTGAGGTTGATTTCAAACAAAGGGGACTGATGCTTGAAAACCTTCTGGTGAGAAACATTACTCTTCCACCCTCGGTTCGAACTACGATCGAGCAAAAGATCAATGCTGAGCAGGATGCTCAGAAAATGCAGTTCGTGTTGCAGAAAGAAAAACAAGAGGCGGAGCGTAAGCGTGTAGAGGCGCAGGGTATCGCCGATTATCAGCGAATCATCAGTGAGAGCCTCACCGACCGCCAGCTGCAATATGAAGGCATCAAAGCACAGATGGAAATTGCAAAATCCGCCAATGCCAAGGTGATCATCATGGGCAGAGGAAATACTCCTGTGATTCTGGATACGAAAGGTCAGTAGGGGGCTAGCCTGTGAAGTAGGTGGTTGACTGATTAGTTAACTTGTTGATTGGTTGACTCGTTGATTGGTTTTAATTACCTCAAGCGAAAGACCAAATTTTATGATGTCTGGATCAAGCGACAGGGAAAGTGGAAAGCTGTCGCCAGCCAGGGAACCAGGATCAACTAGAGTGTATTCGACTTGCTTGTCAATCTTCGTATCGATACAAGATGTGAAAAAAGAACAATCGGAACAATCACTGCGGGCAGCCAGGTAAATGGAAATTGGAGCACGGCGATATTTGGCTGTTCAAAACCAAATTGCTGAAATCGAAACGGGGCCGTAAGGATGGCAATTCCAACAATATTGATCAGTAATCCGAGGCAGATAAAATTCCAGGCAAGAATAATGGTTTTGTTTAATTTCTTTTTCACCAATCCGAAATAATAGACAAGAGGAGCGGAAATTCCTGAAAGTATGTCCAGATTCCTTCCCTCAAAAGTCATCATCTCAGGAATACCCTTGTGCAAAAAGATGGTGAAGAGAATCAGCTCGACAGGCACACGGATTACATGAAGAATTGTAAGTGTTCGCAGGCTTAGTCCATCGATCCATCGCTTCCCACTCCTGGTAAGAAAACTGATGGCCATTAAGATCAGTGGCGGCCCCAGAAGCAAAGCAAACCTGGGAGGAAGGGTATCGCTGATTTCATAAAATCCCGTTGCTGATACAATGCCCTGAACGATTGTCCAGGCCATTGTACCAACCATCAACCACCGCGCCCATCGCGCAGCCCGGAAGAAAAAATAGAGTGTCGCAAAAAGTGTGAGAATAAATCCTGCATAAAGTAAAACCGGTAAATTTTCCATTGTTAATATTTTTCACAAAGGAAAACCCCGGGCTGCTCTTTTTTCTTCGCAAATGACAAGAACGTAAACCAGTTATTTTTTTGAGAATTCTTTCCGGATCCGACTCAAAGAAGTATCAGTTACCCCAAGATAAGAAGCAATATTTTTTAAGGGGGCGTGGTGAAATATTTCCGGCCTTTGTTCCAACAGGCCATGATAGCGCTGTTCAGCTGTTTCGGTTATCATAGACAGCATTCTTGTTTTCAAAGACGAGAAGCCTTTTACCAGCATGGCCCTTCCAAAGTCACGAAACTCCGGCAGTGTATGAAATAGCATGTTGAGGTCAGCATAACTCAGGGCCCATCCCCTACAATCTCCGAGACACTGAAAGTTTTCCCTGGAGGCAATCCTGTTGAAAAAAGAAGAAACTTCAAAGACTACCTGTTTGTCGCCATAGAAATTGGTCGTTACCTCATTTCCCTCAGTATCATGTGCGAAAGCACGCATAAAGCCTTTCTCCAAAAAAAAGTACTCATCAGAAATCTTCCCTGCGGTAAGGTGCAGATCGCCCTTATCCATTTCTTTCAGCGTAAAATGACTGGCTATCATCGTCGCCTTTTCATAGTTGACGAGATTGGAGGATTGTAAGAAGGCGACAAGTGTATCCATTCCTGAATTTACTTAATTCTT
>JACMLD010000557.1 GCA_014379785.1 Chitinophagaceae bacterium | reverse complement strand
TCGCCTGGTTACTGAAAGACAAGCGCATCACGAGTGTGTTGATCGGCGCAAGTTCGGTGGCACAACTTGACAATAATCTTGGTGCGCTCGGCAATCTGAAGTTTGAGAATGCAGAGCTGGAGAGGATAGATAGGATTTTAAAAAGTTGATCAGTTGATTGGTTGATTCGTTGATTCGTGGAGGGCCGTCACCTCGAGTGGAGCGAAGCGGAATCGAGAGGCCCCCTGCCGCTGTCACGCTGACTACCTGCAGGGGATGCCTGCTCCTTCGCTAAGGCTTCGGCGCACGGAGTCGGCTTCGCTCGAGGTGACAGCACGCTGCTTCCTATTCAACCAGTCAACGAGTCAACTGATCAACTATTCAACTGATCAACCTGTATCTCCGTATAATCTTTTACCACCTTTATTACATTACCATAGCTACCAAACTCATGCTCTTCGTGCATGGTAGTGAGCACAACAGCATCCATACCGGCATTATCCGCAGCTTCTACCCCTTTGGGAGCGTCTTCAAAAACGATGCAATCTTTTGGATCTACGCCGAGCAATGCCGCGCACATCAGGTATGTCTCTGGATCTGGTTTGCTGATCGCCACATTATCGGCGCTTACAATGGCTTTGAAATAATGGCGGATATTGAGGTTGTCAAGTACAAAATCAATATTGAAGGTGATGGCAGCAGAGCCTATCGCCATGGGAATACCGGCTCTGTTGGCATCTTCCAGAAATTTCGGCAGACCGGCAATCAATGAGAGCAGCGGTTTGAATTCCGTCTGGTAGCGCTTTTCTTTTTCTACCGACCAGAAATCCATTTCTTCTTTGCTGAATTTGTCTTTTCCAAAAACACGAACCAGCAATTCAGCATTCTTGCCGTACATCTGTTCCTTTACTTCTTCAACACTTAGTTTTCCACCCAGTTCATTGTTGAGTAGCGAGTGCCATGCTTTTATGTGAAACTGCATGTCATCGATCATCGTGCCATTGAGGTCAAAAAGAAAAGCTTTCATGGCGCGAAGTTAATCGGAAATCTCAGTCATTTCGACTCCCATCGCGAAGCGATGCGGGCGGAGAAATCCCGTGCTATTACTTCGAGTACCGGTCGGGGATGCCTCGGCTTCGCATGACTGTCATTTCGAGTGAAAAGAGAAATCCCGATCACTACTTCGTGGAGTAATGATCGGGATTTCTCACTTCGTTCGAAATGACTATACGAATGTAGGACTCAGGTATTCTCTCACATTCCCCCACATTTTCATCACATTCTCCCACATTATCTATTTACCAAAACTTCACATACAACGCCGTCAGCAATATCAATATCGTCAGCACCAACGCGAGCGTTGCAGGCTTCAGTTTAAACATCGAAGGATCGAGGTCGAATGCTTTCGGATTGATCTTCGGACCAGCGAGACTGATAGCAATCATGATCGCCATGGTAAAGAAGAACGACCAGCCCATGTTGATGAGGAATGGAATTTCGGTGTAGAACACTTTCACGCCGCCTTCCATCTTGTAATAAGTATAAGCCGTGTACAGCCATGTTTCGTTTCCGAAAATAGCCGGTGCGTAGTTGTTGAAAAATACCGACAACACAAAACCTGTAATTACACCTGCGATAGCAGCGGCTCCTGTCGTTCTCTTCCAGAACATACCGAGAATAAACATTGCAAAAACACCCGGACTGATAAAGCCGGTATATTTCTGGATAAATGTGAAACCACCCTCAGCGCCGATGCCCAATACATCTGTCCAGCTAAACGCAAGTGCAACGATCATTGCAGCAAGTACTGTGATACGTCCGATCCAAACCTGCTTTTTCTCGTCTGCTAATTTGTCGAAATATTTTTTATGAATATCCAGCGTGTATATCGTGGAGATACTGTTCAGTTTTCCGGCGAGCGACGCCACAATTGCAGCTGTCAAAGCCGCTACCGACAGACCTTTCAAACCAGCCGGCAAAAAGCTCAGTATCGCAGAATAGGCACCGTCCTTGCTGCCGTTGGCGAGTTGTGGCAGATGACCATTTTTGTAAAGGACATAAGCCGCAATACCAGGAAGCATGACGATTACAGGCATCATCAGTTTCAGCAACGCTGCGAAAAGAATTCCTGATCTTGCCGTATTCAGATCCGCTCCCAGCGCGCGCTGCGTGATGTATTGGTTACAACCCCAGTAATTGAGGTTTACAATCCACTGACCAGCAAAATACATGGCGATACCGGGCAGCACCACATATTTCTGCACATCAATATTGCTGGTATTCGGTCCCGGTTTTTCGAGTATCATGTGAAAATGCTCCGGTGCATCTTTCATCAGTTGATTGAAACCTGCAAGAGCACTGCTTCCCAATCCAAATTTTTCACTTACAATCGTCAGCGCCATATACGTTGCGGCAAGTCCGCCGATGATGAGAACAGCCACCTGGATTACATCTGTATATCCAATTACTTTCATACCACCGAGGGTGATGATGAGGGAAAAAATACCAAGACCCAGCATAATCTGCTGGAGGTAATCACCGCCTGCCAATCCGTTGATGGCAACGGCGCCGAGGTATAAAATCGAAGTAAGGTTGACAAAGATGTACAGGAAAAGCCAGAAGATGGCCATGATCATTGCCACCGTTTCATTGTACCGCCGCGTAAGAAACTGCGGCATGGTGTAGATCTTATTTTTGAGATAAACCGGAATAAACCAGATGGCGATGATAATGAGCGCCAGTGCCGCGATCCATTCGTAGGCCGCTACTGCCACACCTACAAAGAAACCTTCACCGCTCATGCCGATAAACTGCTCGGCAGATATATTGGATGCTATCAGCGATGCGCCGATTGCCCACCATGTAAGAGAACCTTCAGCGAGGAAAAAGTCTTTGGTATCAGTGGTGCCTTTTTTCTTTTTGTTGTAGATCCAGATGCCGTAGGAAGCTACAATGACAAAATAGATTGCAAAAACCACATAGTCTAGGCTGACAAGCGTGTTGTTCATATGCAGGAAGTAGTTATGGTTTAATAAAGACCTTTATTTATTAAATGGTTTGTAATATAAATCATTCCATCTCAATTCGTTTTTAAATTGAAAGATGTTGGTGTTTTTGTTGATCATGACGAGTTCAACCCCTGCCATTTCTGCGAAATTTTCGATGTAATCAGCCGAAAGATTCTGGCTGTATGCAGTATGGTGTGCACCCCCGGCAAGTATCCATGCGGCACAAGCAGTTTTCATATCGGGCAATGGTTTCCAGAGCACTCTTGCAACAGGCAGTTTTGGTAAATCTTTTTCGGGGTTTACAGCTTCCACTTCGTTGACCAGTATCCTGAAACGATTGCCCATATCAATTACGCTGACATTCATTGCAGGTCCGGCGGCGGAGTTGAAAACGAGTCGAACCGGGTCCGACTTTCCGCCTATCCCCAGCGGATGGATTTCGCAGGATGGTTTTCCTGAAGCTATCGAAGGACAGATTTCAAGCATATGCGAACCAAGCACCTGGTTGTTGCCTGGGGCAAAATGATACGTATAATCTTCCATGAATGAGTTGCCGCCCTTCATGCCGGTAGCCATTACTTTCAGCGTGCGCACCAGCGCCGCGGTTTTCCAGTCGCCCTCACCCGCAAAACCATAACCTTCCGCCATCAGTCTCTGCACTGCCAGACCCGGCAATTGCGCCATGCCATGCAGGTCTTCGAATGTGTCGGTAAAAGCGGTAAAACCGCCCTCCTGCAGAAATGCACGGAGACCAGCTTCTATTTTGGCTGCCTCTCTCAAAGAGCTGTGCAGAGCACCACCCTTAAGAAGTGTATCGGATACTTTATAGCTGTCAGCATATTCGATCACCAGATTGTCTACCTGCTTGTCCTCTATCTGACCAATCGTTTTTACCAGGTCACCAATGCCATGTGTATTCACAGAATAGCCGAATACCAGTTGTGCCTCGACCTTATCGCCTTCGGTAACCGCCACCTGGCGCATATTGTCGCCAAATCTCACCAGCTTTGCTCGTTTTGATTCATGCCACGCAGCTGCTGAGCGACACCATATATTTATTTCTTCCTGCACCTCTTTTTCTTCCCAGTGACCCACTACCACTTTCCTGTTCAGACGCATCCGCGTCATGATAAAACCAAATTCCCTGTCGCCATGCGCCGACTGATTAAGGTTCATAAAGTCCATATCAATAGCGGACCATGGAATATCGCGATTGAATTGCGTATGAAGATGAAGCAATGGTTTCTGAAGAATTTTCAATCCGCCGATCCACATTTTTGCCGGAGAAAAAGTATGCATCCAGGCAATGATACCGATGCAGTTTTTCGATTGATTGGCAGCTTCACAGATGTTGAAAATCTCATCCGGAGTTTTTACGGTTGGTTTGAATAACACAGTGACAGGTATTGCAGAGGAACCATTCAATGCCTGTGCAATGGTGGTGGAATGGCTGGCTACCTGCTGCAGGGTTTCTTCACCATACAAATGCTGGCTGCCTGTGACAAACCACAATTCTAGATTTTTGAGATTATTCATCTGATCAATTAATTTTTAAATTTTTCTACTGACCGTAATAGGAGTCAGGACCGTGTTTGCGTTCGAAATGTTTTTTTATCAGCGAGTCTTTTAGAGTCGCTGCATTGCCGTTGATCTGTTCGGTCAGAAAAGCCATCCTGGCAATCTCTTCCAGCACGGCTGCATTGTAGACCGCTTTTTTCCCGTCCTTTCCCCAGGTAAAGGGGGCATGGCTGCCAACCAGTATCATTTCCACTTCTTTATAATCCAGTTTTTTTTGCCTGAGGCAGTTCATGATCTGAAAACCTGTTTCATATTCATAGTTGCCCGTGATCATTTCGTCGTCCATCGGCGCAGCGCAGGGTATATTGACGGTATTGTGATCTGCATGAGTAGTACCGTAAATGGGAATGTCGCGAAGTGATTGTGCCCAGGCGGTGCCATAAGTAGAATGGGTATGAACGATGCCACCTACTTCGGGCCAGTGTTTATAAAGTACAGCATGCGTTTTTGTATCGGATGATGGATTGAGATTGCCATCGACAGTCTTACCTTCAAAATCGACAATCACCATTTTTTCCGGTGAAAGATCTTCGTAAGGAACACCGCTGGGTTTTATCGCAAATACCTTCAGGGCATGATCGGCCACGCTTACATTCCCGAATGTGAATAGTACAAGTCCAAGCTTTGGCAATTGCATATTTGCATCGAAAGCGGCTTGCCGGATGGCGGAATATTCTTGCATCTTACTGGTGGTTGGTGAGATTGGTTTCCAGAAAATTTCCGAGTTTTTTATATTTCTCATACCTCGCGGCATATACAGGCACACGTTGCGGGTCCGGCTGATAGGTGGTGTCGAATCCCTGTCCCATCGCTGCCATGGCCTCTTCTACATTATTGTAGATACCTGCTGCTGTTGCCGCAAACATGGCGGCACCTGCTGCACAGGTTTGTTCGGACCGATGTATCCTTATCGGCATATTCATTACATCCGACATCATCTGCATGATGAAGGGGGATTTTTTTGCAACGCCTCCCAGGCCGATCAGGCCTTTGACATTTACCTCCTGCTCATTGAAACAGTCGACTATTTTCTTCGCGCCAAAGCAGGTGGCCTCTACCAGCGCTCTGAACATTTTTGCGGTGTCTGTTCCGAGCGACAATCCTGCAAACGCCCCCTGGAGCGCCTGGTTGGCATCCGGTGTACGACGGCCGTTGAGCCAGTCAATGGCGATTTCACTGCCGGCCTCTGGTTCAAGCAAAG
>JACMLD010000556.1 GCA_014379785.1 Chitinophagaceae bacterium | reverse complement strand
TTATTTGTCTGAATATATTCATCGATCAACATGGCAAGAGAATAGGCTTCTTCCCCGGTACTGACCGCTACAACCCAAATTTTTACGGTGTCTCCCGGCTGACGAGTCATAAAAAGTGCAGGAATGACCTGAAGCCTGATAACATCAAAGGCATCTTCGTCGCGGAAAAATCTTGTCACGTTTATCAGAAATTCACGGCAAAGCAGTTTTACTTCTTCGGTATTATCGCCCAGATAGTTACTGTAGTCCGAAAGGTTTTTTATATTCTTCTCGGCCATGCGCTTCGCCAGCCGGCGGTGCAGGGTAGGCCGCTTGTAATTTTTAAAGTCGTGGCCGGTAAACCTGTGAACCATCTCAAGAATGTCCAGCAATGTAGATTCCTCCTGCTTTGACATCACGTTGAATGATTTGATCAGCGGAGCCTCTTTCAGGTATTCCACCAGTTCTTCCGGCATCATCTCAGGATCCAGGATCAGGTCGGCAGTTCCAGAGGATACTGCACTATTGGGCATGCCGTCGAACTCCGCGGAAAGCGGATCCTGCACCAGCACAATGCCTCCGTGGGTTTTGATGGACTCAAGACCTTTTGTGCCGTCTGTTCCTGTTCCGGATAGCACCACACCAATGGCTTTTTCTTGTTTGTCATCCGCCAGAGAATGAAAAAATATGTCTATAGAATTGTTTGGCTGCTGGTTCCTTACTTTTTCATGCAGGTGCAGTTGCCCGTCCTTCACCACCATCGTATTCTTTGGTGTAAGCAGATAGACCGCATTCGGCTGAATGGTCACATTCTCCGTCGCCTCATACACCTGCATAGCCGTGTGCTTCGACAGCAATTCTGCCATCAGGCTTTTGTGGTCGGGCGATAAGTGCTGTATGACCACAAATGACAGTCCCGTGTCTGAAGGCATATTGTCGAAAAAAGCGTTAATAGCTTCCAGTCCACCGGCGGAAGCGCCGATGCCGACAATGTACCCTTCAAGAGTGTCGTTCTTATCTATGGTGTTGGGTCCTTTCATTTTTATTCAATTCTGATGCTTATTTTTACACCTAATTCATTTACTTGCCTCATGAGTCGAAAAATAGACATACTGCTGATAGAAGATGACGCTGATGATGTGGAGCTTTTGCAGGAAGCCTTGAAAAACGGCGGCATAGTCTACGATATGAGGGTCCTAAAAGACGGCAGTGCCGCCCTTAACCATTTCAAAAAACCGGACCATTTTCCCGATGTCATTGTGATGGACCTCAATTTGCCAAAAGTTCACGGCAAAGAATTGATCAAAGAGATAAAAAGTCACGATCAGCTCCGCGATATTTCACTCCTTATATTAACTACTTCTTCCTCAAAAGAAGACATTGATTTTGCATATAAATCAGGGGCAGATAATTACATTGTAAAGCCCACATCTATCGAAGAAATCCAGAATACCGTTCATGCAATTGTAGAGTTGGGGAACAAAAAATTCAACGCATCCAGCCCTGGCCATTAAGAAAAATGTAATATTTGGCAAGGATTTGTAACTGAATTAAGCCCCATCAAAAAACTGTGGAATTGTGTAATCCATTCCCCAAAATGGAACTAAGTGTTAACCCGTAGCGAATTCTTTTTAATGGTCGTTTCATTGACTTTATGCCTAAATGCATTAAATTAATTAATGTATTATCAGCTCATTTGCAGAGATTCAAACCCTGGGGACCAAAATCTATCTTTATGACCTACCGAACTGAGCGAACACTCCTGAGAGTGATCGGCCTGATAGTCCTGCTGATCATTGCAGTCACGTACATTTCATACAGGCAGTCGGCAAAGGTGCGCGCCACATCAGATCAGGTTACACATACACAGGAAGTTTTACTCGGATCAGAAGAAATCATGAGTCTGATCACTGAATCTGAAACAAGCATTCGCGCATATGCCCTTACCGGCCAGGAAAGTTTCCTCTTATCATCTGATTCAGCAAAGAAACTGTTACTAGATGAAATCAACACGCTCGAACAACTGACCAACGATAATATTATTCAGCAGAAAAGGATCGATTCGCTGTCTCATTATATTTATCAGAGAATCGCACATTCAGACAGTGTAGTGGCTGCCCGATCAACCAGAGGATTGCAGGCCGCTTCACAACTGGTAGCAACCAAGGTCGGTAAAAGGTCGATGGATACCGTAAGAATGCTTATCACCAATCTGCAAAACCATGAAAACGAATTGCTGATAAACCGAAAAAAACAAAACAGTGACTCGATTCGCAATTTTGCTTTTATCTCGTTTATGTTTGTTGCGCTGATTTCTATTGTGCTCATACTGCTGATAATAAATGCCATCAAAAACCTCAAGCTGCTCCGCAAATCAGAAAGCGAAAAAAGTTACAACTCAACATTACTGGAAAATATCACCGATGCTATTCTCTCCACTGACAAAGACTGGAGAATCAGAACCTTGAACAAACATGCAGAGGAGCTTTTTGGATTCACCGCAGAAGAAGTGAAGGGCCGTTATACGAAAGATGTTATCAAATCTGACATTGACGATGCCCAGCGACAGCGATTGCGAGACCAAATGGTAAAAAATGGTTGGTCAAAAGGTGAGATGGTGATGCACCGCAAAAATGGCGAAAAATTTACGGTCCTGGCTTCCAGTTCCATTATTAAAAACGCTGCCGGTGAGCCTGACGGAAGTCTGACCGTATTGCGGGACATCACTGAACTAAAGGTTCTTGAGAACCGGCTGCATGATTTCAACAAAGGTCTTGAAAAGCAGGTAAAAGAAAAAACAGAGGAACTCACTCATGCATTCGAACGTATCTCTGATGGCTTCATAGCGCTCGATAGCAACTGGAACTGCAAGTACATCAACAAGAAAGCAGGAGAAACCATCAATGTCGAGCCTGCCGCGGTCATAGGAAAAAATTTCTGGGAAATTCTGCCCGATGCGGTCAACACGCCATTTTACGATGCCTATCACCGCGCAATGAAAGACCAGGTTAAGGTGCGCATGGAAGAATATTATGCTCCCTACGACAGCTGGTTTGAAAACATGTTATACCCTTCGCCGGACGGACTGTCCATTTATTTTCAGGACATCACAAAAAAGAAAAATGCAGAGATCACACTTCGCCACAGCGAAGAGATCAAAAGGTTAATCATGAATTCTGCGCTCGATGGTATTATCTGCATTGACAAATCCAACCGGGTAATATCCTGGAATCCCCAGGCCGAGAATATTTTTGGATGGAAAGAATCTGAAACCCTTGGAAAGGATATGGCAGAATTAGTTATTCCATCCAAATACCGGTCAATGCACAAAGAGGGAATGGATCGATACCTGAAAACCGGAAGGGGCCCGATTCTCAATAAGTTGATTGAGATCACTGCAATCAGGCGCGACGGCTCCGAATTCCCTATTGAGCTCGCAGTGACATCAATCGGACAGAATGGGGATGAGTTTTTCTGCGCGTTTGTGCGCGACATCACGGACCGTGTAAAAATCAAAAACGAATTGCAGAGCGAGCACAACCTCATGCGCACCCTGATTGACAATCTGCCCGACTATATTTATGTGAAAGACAGGGCCCACAAATTTATCATTGGCAACCGCGCGATCCTGAATCTTCTGAATGTTGAAGTCCACGAGTCCATCGTCGGAAAAACATCAAAGGATCTGTTTGGCGATGAACTGGCAAAAATCAATTATGAAGAAGACAAAAGGGTATTGTCGACCGGAGAAGCGATCATCAACCGGGACGAACCCATGACAAGCAAGGACGGGCGCCACAGATGGTTGTTGACAAGTAAGGTTCCGCTGCGGTCGGAAACCGGTGAGATAGTGGGCCTGGTGGGCATTAGCAGGGATATTACAGACCGTCGTGAGAATGAAGAAAGGCTGCGTGAATCCGAACAGAAATACAAACTCCTCTTTATAAAAAATCCACTTCCCATGTGGATGCTGTCGATGCCCGAAAGGATTTTCATTGATGTGAACGAAGCCGCCATCGCGCATTATGGGTATTCACGCGAAGAGTTTCTCAGTATGACTGCGCTTCAGATTCGCCCACCAGACGATAGGAAAAAATTTGTTGAGGCAATGAATACTCGTCCAAAAGGTACATACAATGCAGGAGTATGGAACCATCGAAAGAAAGACGGAACCAGCATCCACGTTGAAGTCATCACCCACGATATCATTTACGAAGGTCAGCCGGTGAGGCTGATACTTGCAAACGATATCACAGAACAGCATCAGGCGCAGAATGCACTGAAGGACTCTCATGACCAGCTCCGGCAGCTTGCCTCACATATGGAAGAAGTGAGAGAAGAAGAAAGGATACATATCGCCAGAGAAATTCACGATGAGCTGGGTCAGCAACTGACAGGTATAAAAATGGATGTTTCATGGATATCAAAAAAACTGGTCAGCGAAGATGAAAGCACCAGGCAAAAGATAAAAAATGTGATGGAACTGCTGGACGGAGCAGTCAAAACAGTAAGAAAAATATCAAGCGAACTCAGGCCCAGTCTGCTTGACGACCTTGGTCTTGGTGCGGCTATGGAATGGCATGGTGAGGAGTTTGGACGCCGATCGGGATTGAATATCGAATTCGTGGCCCCCATTTCTCATCCTGATTTGCCATCAAATGTTGCGACCGGCATATTCAGAATCTACCAGGAATCGCTTACCAATGTAGCCAGGCATGCAAATGCAACCCATGTATTCGCTACCTTGCAGTTTGAGGAAGAGCAGCTGTCACTCACCGTGAGAGACAACGGACAGGGTTTCGACGCATCAAAAATCGGAGAAAAGAAAACACTGGGTCTGCTGGGAATAAAAGAGAGGGCATTGATGATGGATGGAGAATACGAAATCTCAAGCATCCCGGGCAAGGGGACTACCGTATCTATTGTCGTACCCATTGCAAAAACGACTCAGAAAGTTTAAACCAATTGACTATGATTCGGATATTAATTGCAGACGACCATGCGATTGTTCGCAAAGGATTAAAACAACTACTGCTCGAATCATTTGTCGGAGCTGATATCGAAGAAGTAGGCGACGCCGAAAGCCTTATCAAAAAAATAATTACCGGACATTGGGATGTCGTGATCTCAGACCTTTCCATGCCGGGGCGCAGCGGACTCGATGCCCTGCACCAGATTCACCAGCAATTTCCAAAACTTCCTGTCCTCATTCTCAGTGTACATCCGGAGGAACAATATGCCCTTCGCATCCTGAAAGCCGGAGCGGCAGGTTATCTCAACAAAGACCTGGCACCGGAGGAACTGGTAAAGGCCGTGCACAAGGTTTTGCAGGGCAGAAAATACATTACTCCTTCCATTGCCGAAAAACTCGCTTCCGCGCTGGACCAGGACAATGATAAAATGCCGCATGAAAATCTCTCAGACAGGGAATTTGACGTGCTCAAGCTGCTGGCAAACGGCAAATCAGTGTCTGAAATCGCTGAAATGCTATCACTTGGTGTTACAACAATCAGCACTTACCGGTCGAGGGTTATGGAGAAAATGAATATGCGGACCAACGCAGAACTGACCAGGTATTCAATCGAAAATAATCTTTTGTAGTACTCTTACTACAATACTCACGCAGGCAAGACTACAGGAAAACATCACTATCTGGAATAATTTACAAGTCAATTGGCGAGCCATGCGGTCGGAAAAATTCAAAATATTAATAGTTGACGATTCTGAGATCATAAAAGACAGGGTGTCGGAGATGCTGGGTGAACTCGAAAACGTAGAGTCGGTGACGAAGGCCGGCAGTTTTGACGAGGCTGTCTCAGTGCTCAGCACGGCTATCCCTGATATTTTGCTGCTTGATATCAATCTGCCAGACAAAAGCGGCATCGATCTCCTCCGGCACATCAATGAAAATGCCTGGAAGATGCATGTCATCATGGTTTCTAACCAGGCAAACAGCTACTACCGCTCTGTTTGCAAAAAGCTGGGTGCCACCGACTTCGTAGACAAATCAGCTGATTTCGACCGCCTACCCCAAATCATTTCCGGCCTCAACTAGTCCCTCATACATTGACCTGTAGTTACATTACTACAATTCAACCGTCCATTATAGTACTTTATAATGGACCATAGGTCTATTTCCCACCCCGGCATATAAGGCGTTCTTTGCACTACTAATTTCCATTAATACAACAAAAGACCCAACAGAAATGAAAACGGAGAAGCTTGAGGTGCTGATTGTGGACGATTCCGCCATTATTGCGGATCGCCTGAAGGATTTGCTTTCCGAGATGCCAAATATTCAATCGATACA
>JACMLD010000555.1 GCA_014379785.1 Chitinophagaceae bacterium | reverse complement strand
GTAAATCGCACCCATACACATCGGGCATGGCTCACAGGTAGTATAAACTTCACAGCCTTCGAGTTGAAAATCCGACAGATTTTTGCAGGCATCCCGGATAGCCACCACTTCAGCATGCGCCGTTGGGTCATTGGTAGCTGTGACGCTATTATGCCCGCGGCCGACGATGACGTCATCCTTCACGATAACGCAACCAAACGGACCACCAGCATTGGCTTCCATTCCCTTGCGCGCCATCTGAATGGCCGCATCCATAAACTGTTGTCTGTGATCCATAGCTGACCTCAGAAAGATTTTATCTGATCCCACACTGATTTGGCAAAATCTTCGAGTGAGGGGTCTCTCGCTCCCATCAGTAACAACACGCAGTCGACGTCCATATGCGTTCGCATCGCAGAAACGAGATCTTTTCTTTCAGATACAAAGAACGCATTTTTACCGAGTTCGCGGATGTCATTTATCAGATCTGCTGAGGATATATTTTTCTGGGCGGTTCCGCCTGCATAGAAAATTTCGCTCATCCATATTTCATCCTCTGAACGAAGAACAGCAGCGATTTCTTTTACAAAATCATTGCGTAAAAACCGGGTCGGTCCGTATCCATGTGGCTGAAACCATGCAATCACTTTGGGTGCAATTGCCTGACAGGCTTCAATGGAAGCGGCGCATTTTGCCGGATTGTGTGCATAGTCATCTATCAGCAAAATATTACCTGCGCGCCCCAGCACCTGGTGCCGGCGGTAAATGCCTTCATAACGGTTAAGGGCAACCGAAGCGGTATTCAGGTCAACGCCAATCTGTGCAGCAACTGCCGCTGCAGCCAGTGCATTTTCCATATTGTGCCGGCCAACAGTATTCAGGTGAAACGAAACATCATTTATCCGAAAAGAAATCTCCAGCCCCTGCTGCTTGAAATCAGATGCTGTAAAGCCCGCCCCCAGGGCCGCATCCATAGAAAAATCCATTTCTATATTGCGTGAGAGTTTTCTTGCGAGTGTATGAGAGTGGTTGACTATAAAAAGTCTTTTAGTATGGTCTCTGAAGGTGGAAAAAATTTCATTGAGCGCATCGATCTCCTGGTGATCCTTGTCGATATTCAGCAGAAGACCCACTTCCGGATGATACTGAACGATTGAACCGTCACTTTCATCTGCTTCTATCACCAGCCATTCTCCCGTGCCGACAAACGCGTTTCCAATCTTTCCTTTTTTGATGATGCTAACCAATCCCGCACCGCTGATGATACTGGGCGATAAGCCCGCTTCCTGCAAAATATCAAAAAGCATGGCGCTTGTCGTGCTCTTGCCTGAAGTGCCACCCACAGCTATCGTCCGCTTGCTGGCGGCTATCATTGCCAGCAACTCTGCCCTTTTTATGATTGGGATATTGAGAGATTTTGCTTTCACCACTTCGCCAACAGTATCTTCTACTGCGGTGGAAACAACTACCAGGTCTGTGGTTTCGTCAATGCCGCTGCCATCCTGCAAAAAACAGTGAATGTTTTCTGATTCGAGTTTTTGCTGCGTTTCATTGTAAACCCCTGGCGCAAAATAGCGGTCTGAGCCGGAAACGATTTTACCAATCCCTGAGAGATATTGCGCAATAGCGCTCATGCCTGTGCCTGCAACGCCAATAAAAAATACCCGCTGAAAATCGTTTACCGATGTGATCATTTGACCGTAAAATAAGCGATTACTGGTATTGAATATAGATTGGCTGTGGTTTAAGTTTAAGAACCTCCTGAGGTGTCATGACATGACTGTTTGCTTCGCGGAGATCATTCTTGTAGAAAAGTTTGAAACCGGTAAACTGAACAGGTTCTTTATAGATGAACTGTTTGTAGGTATTGATTTTCCTTGCCTGATGTCCCCAACCGTCCATATCCATCACAATCTGCACTTCGGGTATGGTCTTGATTTGCTTGTAGTCTTTTACCATCGCCTGTGTAAAGCGGTGTACGACCAGTATTTTCGGAGGAAGATTGTAATCTTTTACCAGTTTGGCCAGGTAAGCTGTGGTATAATTTATATCGTTTGCATCAAAGCTGCCTACTACTTTGCCGGGTGCCTGGCCGCCCTTCATTGAAAATTCAGGGTCAATACCGAAATGAACATTTGGCATTTTCAGATACTGTTCCAGCTGCGGCACTTCTTCCTGTAATGTGCTGAGTCCAACCTGTATATCGATAAACACAAGGGCATTGATTTTCTCTGCCATTGCGATCACCTTGTCAATCTGGTTGAAAGGCATCCGGAGTCTGTACTTGCTGCCTTTGCCGGGACTTCCCTGAGCGGTCACAGCAATATAGTGAAGTGCAGGTATGACTTCCACGCTTGTATCAGCAGCCTGCCAGTTTTTTACTTCCTGCTTCAGTTTTGAAAGCATCTCCTGCTCGGGGTATTCTCCGAGTACGCCCATTTTTGTGGAATACAGGTTTCCGTAGAAAGCTATGATTCTTTTGAAAGGCAGAATGGCTCCGGCCCTCGGAATAGCCATTTTCACTGGCCATTTGCCGGAAGTATCTCCGTTTACATTGTACTGAACTTTTTCATGAAACAAGGCAGTGTCAAATGGTGCATTGAAAGCAGGCGCTGCAGAATCTACCACCACCCCCGCTGTGGCAGGCGGAATGGTGTCATTTGAAGAGGATGTTCCCCCTGTATTTCGCATGGAAATAAATGCATACGAGGCAATCGCTGCAACCGCAACAACGCCAAAAATGACCAGCGGACGCCGGTAAGACTTTTTCTGATTCGGGGTTTCTGCCGGGTTGCTGCTGTTGACTTCATTCATAGGAACCATATTCTGTAAATTTCAGGAGATTTTCATCAACAACGGGTTGATTCGCAATTTATTTTAGCTGTGCAAAATTAAGACCACTATCTTTACACAAACTACTTAATCACACTTACTTTTAACCGAATTGAAGTTCACAGATTTTAATTTCCACGAGAAATTGGCGGAAGGTCTCGAGAGCAGTGGATATGAAGAGCCGACCCCCGTCCAGCAGCAGGTAATACCACTAATTCTTCAGGGAAAAGACATCATCGCATCTGCGCAGACCGGCACCGGCAAAACCGCGGCTTTTCTTTTGCCCCTGCTTCATAAACTATTGACTGAAGAGCACGATGTCCATCATATCAACGCGCTCATTATTGTTCCTACCCGTGAGCTGGCAATCCAGATTTCTGAACATATTGAAGGCCTTTCCTATTTTACTTCGCTCGGCTCCATCGCCGTTTACGGTGGTGGTGATGGCGGCGCATTTGTGCAGGAAAAAAACGCCCTTTCAAAAGGTGTCGATATTGTGGTGTGCACTCCTGGTAAAATGATCGCCCATCTCAACAATGGATATGTCCAACTGAAGGGACTCAAATACCTTGTATTGGACGAAGCAGACAGGATGCTGGACATGGGTTTTTTCAACGACATCGAAAAGATCATTTCCTTTCTCCCCCTGAAAAGGCAGAACCTTCTTTTCTCGGCCACCATGCCTCCTAAGATCAGATCGCTTGCACAAAAGATACTGCACCAGCCGGTAGAAATAAATATTGCCATTTCTAAACCGCCGGAAAGGATTATTCAAAAAGCTTTTGTGGTGTACGAACCGCAAAAGATTCCGCTGCTGAACCAACTGCTGCGCAGCAAGACATTCAAAAGCATACTCATTTTCTGCTCGAAAAAAGAGAATGTAAAAAAACTTGCCATCGCACTCAAACGTTCGGGTTTTAATGCAGACGCGATTCACTCTGATCTTGACCAGGCTCAGCGGGAAGAAGTGCTCCGGAATTTTACCAGTCAGCGTTTGCCTATCCTGGTGGCAACAGACATCCTCTCCAGAGGTATCGATATCGACCATATAGATCTCGTTGTAAACTACGACGTGCCACACGATGGCGAAGATTATGTACATCGTATCGGCAGAACGGCGAGGGCTGAAACCGATGGAACCGCTTTTACCTTTGTAACTGAAAAAGAGCAGCAGAAATTTGCAGGTATAGAGCGCCTGCTTGGAAAACCTGTTGAGAAAGCCGTTGTGCCGCAGGATCTGGGCGCTACACCTGAATACGCCCCCAATCAACGCCGGCCATCATCGGGCGGTAACAGAAGGCCACAGAGACGCTGATCTTAATTCACCATTACTATTTCTGGTTTCTTTATAGTCTGCTGATTGTATTTAAATCGCACGTTCGTATTGAATTCGATCCGCCAGCTTTTGTTGTAAAAGTTGGGACGCGGGAAATAATAGGCTTTCATCTCCACTGTGCTGAAAACAAGGCTTTCATTTCTGGTTCGCAGACCGGCCCCAATGCTGCTGTACAGTTTGCTGTCTACGAGTCGATCCCTGGGAGCGGTAAGAGCAGTGATATTGCCAAACATAAATGGCGCGAAACGGAAGTTTAAAATCTGAAAGGGACTGTAAAATACCGATTCCGCTTTTACTGTTGCTCTCGCATCGCCGTTTATCAAACGGTCATTTCTAAGTTCGGGTAAGCCATACTGACTTTCGAGGAACAGGGGCTCGTTAAGAATCTTATTAAACTGCCCACCGATACTGGTGCTGATAAAGCTTCTCTGCTTCCACCGGCTGCCAAGGGCCATCAGGCGGCTGAAATAATCCATGTTAAAAAGAAGGTCCGCATCTTCCAACTTTTTCTTTCTGTAATAACTACCCGCTCTGAAAGTCAGGTTATAATATGCCTCACTCACAGTAAAATAATATTTCTGGAACGAGAGACCTACATATGGCCTGTTGACTGCCTGTTTGCGTATCCATCCGGCAGTGACAGACACATCGATGCCTTCAGGAACGTCCTCCGTTCTTCCAAAACCGAATATATTACTGGTCTTATAAAAATTTTGACGGAAAACATTCACAGACGCGAGAACCCCCGTGACATCCGCATACATATAAAAATAATTGTTGATGAATTTCTCTGGCACTTCCTGAAATTGCTGTTTCAGAAATCTAATGCCGAGTAATGTTCTCAAACGGCCATCGTCCTTGTTTTCCGAGGTAAGTTTGAAAGCCCCCGTATTCCAGTTCACAAAAGCATCGTAGTTGAAATACCGGTATCGCGCGTCTGAAAAGTAAAGGGAATCTTCGAGATACATATTCTCGGTTTTATGGTATGCTGCAGACATCCCATAAGTCCATTTCATATAAGGGTTCACCAGCGGTTTCAACAACTGGGCGTAGTAAAGCATTTCTTCGCGGCGGCCGCTGTTCAGCGCCCCGAAAAATGTCTTGTATCCTACATAGGCATCTATAAAGGAGCCTGCGATATTTCTCTGAATGAATTCTCCCCCTGTGCCAAACCTGTTTGATCTGTCCTTATCATAAAGTGCCGTAAGAAGTAGCCGGTTCCCGGACCCGGCCAGGTTATCCTCACGAAAAGAGACATCGGCCCGCTTTGTGTTACGGAGGCGTAATCCACCCCCAATCGAAAGAACGTCTTTTGTTCTGACCTCAATGTCTACCGAATCACTGGAACCCCTCACCTGCCTTACAATGATCTTGGCATCGAGCAAATATGCCTGGTCACGCAGGTGACGCTCATTGTCTGCCAGCAGATAGGGAAACAATTTGTCTCCCGATTTGAAAAATAAGTTGTTGCGGATTACATATTCTCTGGATGTATAGTGAAATGCATCCGCGAGTCTCGTAAGATTGGTTTTCAAACTTCTGGAGGTATCAGTAATGGGAGTACCGAAATTCAGCCTTTCTATTGTAATCCTTCTAATAATATAGCCTTCATACCTGCTGAAGATAAGCTCCGTTCTAACAGGAGTATTTGCCCCTATCGGTTCGCCTCTTGCCACAAAATTTCTCGCCAGTTTTCCCACGAGTCCCTTCTGCCTTAGCAGAAAGCTATCGAGCGATTCCTTTTTTGTTGAGTCTTTCTGCGCGAAAACCACGGATTGCAGGCTCAGAAACAAAATCAACGACCCGAAAAACTTTCCCATTAATGCCTGCATGAATCCAGATAATGTTGAATAAATACCTTACGCTGTTGGGTGTTGCAAAAGCAATGCCCCTGATATACGAAAAGCCGGGTTGACCGGACCTACCCCTTCACTTCTTTTTGTTCTCTCTTGACCGCGCGGAAAGCGATGATGAATTCATCGGCATTCCGGCTGCGTTCGCAGGACATGACTATCATCGCAATTCTCTTTGCTTTTGTCTGTTCGGTTTTAGCGGTCCCGACCCATTTGCTAATCCAGTTGCGGGTGGAATTTGTAAAAGACTGAAAGGTTTTTTCTGCCTTTGGCTCGTCGGCCAGGCACTGCAGCAACTCCTGGTTGAGTTCTGTCACTGATTTATCCAGGGACAGCCTGAGCGTGACCAATGATCCTTTGCGTTTGCCAAGCGCTTTTCGCATGACCGCATTGATGGGCATCATAAACTGACCTCCACCCATCGGCATGATTGAAACTTTTGAAATGGCGAAACTGTCCAGCTTGCCCTTGACCTTGTACATTTTCTTTATACCCGGGTTGATCTGATCAGCAACATCCGGCGGAATGACAAGGTAGGTCCAGCCCGTCTTATCGGCATTTTGCTCGTATCGGTGTAAAACAGCGCTGAACTGTATCATTTCACCAAAATACAAAAAAGCCCCTCACTTTCGTGAGGGGCTTCGGTATTTTTAAGCTCTTTGTTTCGCTGGCTTCTTTCGCTTTGCCTGCTTCAGCGCTTCGTCAATCGCTTTGCTGAGTTCAGGAAATGTGACTTTTCCAGTAAATTTTTCGTCGTTTATGAAAAATGTTGGAACGTCTTTCACACCACGATCGCGGCCTTCACGAAGATCTCCCTGCACCTGCCAGCCAAACATTGCGTTTACCAGGTTGTCCAGAAATCTCTTGTTGTGAACGCCCGCTTCTTTACTGTGGAGCTTGAGGCTGGTCGTACCGAGGTTACGGCGGTTTGCAAAAAGCACGTTGTGCATTTCCCAGAATTTTCCTTCCTGGGCAGCAGCTACTGCAGCTTCGCCCGCTTTCATGCTACGCTGATGTATCATTGTCAATGGAAAATGACGGAACTGAAATCGAATTTTTCCTTCATATTCTTCCAAAAGCTGTTTCACGACCTCATTTGCTTTTGCGCAAGCCTCACTTTCATACTCTCCAAATTCTAAAAGGGTGACCGGTGCTTCTATATCACCCACCCATACATCCTTTGTTTCAATGATCTCGATGATCTCTTTTTTGAATGCCATAGTTTCCTACTTTTTTGATAATGTTGTCTCAGGCAGCTGGTTTGGCAAATTTCCCCGGTTTGATGACTCCGTAACATGACTCTGTAAACAGTTGAAAAGTAACAGATTGTCGCTCAAAACCTTGTTTTTGGCTTTACTACGATGCGGCTGAAGGTAATGTATTTTGCCTTCCCTGCCGCATATTAATCGGTTTTCACTAGCTGAAACCCCTTAAAGCCTTCACAATGAACTTATTATTTGTCTCTGACCAGATAAAATTAAAGCCAGCTGCCTGAGTGCAGCTGGCTGGCGATATATATAACAAAATACGATGTAAAAAGTTTACCTCTCTAGTGAAGCCACCTTGGTGGCATCCGGTTGGGCTTCGTTTCTAAATACCACATTATTGTCGAAAACATCCACGAGTACAGGATGCGATCTTTCTATATCTCCGGCAAGTATCCTTTTGCTCAGCTTGTTTACAATTTCTTTCTGGATCAACCTCTTGAGGGGTCTTGCTCCAAATTGTGGGTCATATCCATTCTCAGCGAGATAATCAATGGCATAGTCGCTGAATCTCAGCAAAATTCCGTTCTGCGCCACCAGGTTTCTAAGTTGGTTGAGCTGTATGCTGATGATTCCTTTGATCTCCTTTTTGAGCAGCGGCTGAAACATGATTATTTCATCTACGCGGTTCAAAAATTCCGGTCTGACTGTTTCCCTCAGCAATGTCATCACCTCGCTCCTTGCACGGTCCATGGCCTCATCCACATTCTTCTCGCTGATGTTTTCAAATTCCTGCTGAATGATATGGCTGCCGATATTACTCGTCATGATAATGATGGTGTTTTTAAAATTCACCATGCGGCCCTTATTGTCTGTGAGTCTTCCATCGTCCAGTACCTGCAGTAAAACATTCCAGACATCAGGATGAGCCTTTTCTATTTCGTCGAGCAGCACTACACTATAAGGTTTTCTTCTGACGGATTCTGTTAGCTGTCCACCCTCTTCATAACCCACATATCCCGGAGGCGCGCCAACGAGACGACTCACCGTATGTTTTTCCTGGTACTCGCTCATATCGATCCGCGTTATCATGCTTTCATCGTCGAACAGATATTCTGCAAGGGCTTTTGCCAGTTCGGTCTTTCCTACACCCGTCGTTCCAAGAAATATAAACGAACCGATTGGTTTCTTTGGATCCTGCAGACCGGCGCGGCTGCGTCGGATGGCGTCTGCGACTGCTACGATGGCTTCTTCCTGTCCAACCACCCGTTGGTGCAGATGTTCCTCCAGCTGGAGCAGCTTTTCGCGCTCGCTTTGAAGCATTCTGCTCACCGGAATGCCCGTAGCCTTCGCTACATTTTCTGCAATGTCTTCAGCATCCACTTCTTCTTTCAACAATCTTTTCTCACTGATGGTATCGAGCTGCGCAGAAAAATCCGCAATGATCTGTTCCTGCTCTTTCACCTTTCCATATCTTATCTCTGCAACGCGGCCATATTCTCCGTTTCTTTCGGCCTGCTCGGCTTCCAGCTTCAGCGATTCAATGGCTGCCTTTGCATTCTGAACTTTGTCAACTATTTCTTTCTCCGCTTTCCATTTGGCTTTGAACGTATCGCGTTCAACCGAAAGGTTGGCAATCTCGGTGTTTAACTCTTTGAGTTTTGATTCGTCGTTCTCTCTTTTTATCGCTTCTCTTTCTATCTCCAATTGACGGATCTGTCTGTCGAGCTTGTCCAGTTCTTCTGGCATGCTGTTCATTTCCAATCTCAGCTTCGCTGCACTTTCATCAATCAGGTCAATGGCTTTGTCGGGCAGGAAGCGATCCGTGATATAACGTACAGACAATTCAACCGCTGCAATGATAGCCTCATCTTTGATTCTTACATGGTGGTGTGTTTCATATCTATCCTTCAGTCCACGCAAGATTGAAATAGCGTCTTCGATGCTCGGCTCGTCGATAAGAACCTTCTGAAAGCGTCTTTCAAGCGCCTTGTCTTTTTCAAAAAACTTCTGGTATTCGTTGAGGGTGGTTGCACCTATGGCACGTAGTTCTCCTCTGGCCAATGCCGGTTTCAGAATATTGGCAGCATCCATGGCTCCATCCCCGCCGCCGGCTCCAACAAGTGTATGAATTTCGTCTATAAAAAGAATTACTTCTCCGTCGCTGCCGGCGACTTCCTTTACAACACCTTTCAGCCTTTCTTCAAACTCGCCTTTGTATTTGGCGCCGGCAATCAACTGACCCATATCGAGCGCGTAAATCACTTTCGATTTGAGATTGTCGGGCACGTCACCGTTTACGATTCTAATCGCCAGACCTTCAGCTATTGCGGTCTTACCAACGCCGGGTTCACCCACCAGAATGGGATTGTTTTTCGAACGCCTGGTAAGTATATGGAGTGTTCTTCTGATTTCTTCATCGCGACCAATAACAGGATCCAGTTTGCCCTGTCTCGCCATTTCATTGAGGTTCTTTGCGTATTTGCTCAGGGAGTTGAACTGTGTCTCCTGGGTCTGACTTTTTATGCTGTCTCCTTTCCTGAATTCGCGGATGGCTGCGACCAGTCCCTTTTCGGTCAGCCCCGCATCTTTCAGAAGTTTCGCGGTGTTGTCGCTTCCGTGCACAAGTGCAAGTAAAAGGTGTTCAACGCTGACAAACTCGTCACCGAATTGTTTGAGCATGGTTCCCGCTCTCAGGATCACATTGTTTGCATCCCGGCCGATGGCCTGAGCAGGTTGCACGCCGGGAGATACGGCTGGAAGTTTGGAAATACTTTCTTCGAGTTTCGTCTCCAGTTGTGCAATGGCTACATTGTTTTTCTTGAGCAGAAATGCGATGGCTGAGTCGTCGTCGTCGAGCATCGCTTTCAACAAATGCTCGGTCTCTATATTGACATTGTTGTGATTAAAAGCTGCCTGTTGTGCTGAGGCAATCGCCTCCTGTGCTTTTATTGTAAAATTGCCAAGGTTCATAATAAGGTGTTTTTGTGTTTGCCCTGTCTCAACGTTAACAAATCCCAGCCTCGAAGTTGTTCGTTTTTCTGATAACTTTAGACCCTGGTTGCAAATAACAATCCAAAGCATAATCTCTGATACTATGTCATATTTAGCCCGGCGTATCTGCCTTTGTTTCACATTCTTAGCTGCTTTCATGCTAATATTTCAGCATTCCCGAGCTCAGTCCGATTTTTCAGCACTCGAGGATATTCTCACTAAAAATCAGAAAGCCCTCGGAAATGATTTGATCATGCAGGTTTACAAAGATGGCAAACCGGTCTACACCAAACAGACGAACAAGGAATTTACCCTCAAAACCCAGGCCCCAATCGGCAGTGCTAGCAGCTGGCTGACAGCAGCGCTTGTAATGACTTTTGTAAAAGAGGGTAAGATTTCTCTGGATGATCCCATCGCAAAATACATTCCGATTTTCGAAGCATATAGTAAACGATACATAACGATCCGAAACTGCCTGGCGCATACAACAGGAATCAAAGCAGATGCGCCAACGGCCAAAGGAATGACTAAATCCCGCTTTAGCAGTCTGGAAGAAGAGGTGATTTCTTATGCAAAACGTGAAATAGAAAAGAACCCCGGACAGATGGTGTTTTTTAGTGAGGTGGGACCGAATATTGCAGGACGTATCTGTGAAGTGGTGGGCAAGAAAGCTTTTGACCGACTGATGCAGGAAAGAATATTACGTCCGCTAAAAATGAGAGGCACCAATTTCTATATCGATTACAGTCAGGCGATGAATCCTTTTGGCGGAGCTGTTTCAACTGCCATTGACCTTGGTAACTTTCTGACCATGATGCTCAACCAGGGCAGATTTGAAACAAAGGAGGTACTGACTCCTGAACTGATTGCGGAAATGCAAAAAATCCAAACCGGAAATGCACCGGTTAAGTATATGCCGAAACTGGCACAGGGTCTTGATTTTGGCTTTGGCCTCTGGGTCCTTGAAAAGGACAGCAAGGGGAAGGCCACTGCAGTAGCAAGTCCGGGTATTTTTGGTGCATGGCCCATGATAGATTATTGTCGCGGCTATGCTGCTTTCTTATTGCCGAAATCTATGCTCGGTGAACAGCGAAGCGAACTCTACATTTCGATAAGGGAGGCTGTTAACGGCCAGTTTCAATGTAAATCCGAATAGTGACTGCTGAGAAAAATACGAGGCTGGTCCGTGCTGCGGTGAAAGATCTCGGATTCAGTTATTGTGGTATTGCAAAAGCAGAGAAACTTGATGACGATGCAAGAAGGCTGGAGAACTGGCTCAGTGCCGGCTTGCACGGGAAGATGCAGTACATGGAAAACTATTTTGATCTGCGTGTGGATCCTGCTCTCCTGGTACCCGGGGCAAAATCTGTCATCACTGTTCTGCTCAATTATTTCCCCAAGGAGCTTCAGAACGATGATGCTCCAAAAGTTTCCAAGTATGCATACGGTCAGGATTATCATGAGGTGATCCGCGGCAAGCTCAACGAATTGTTGTTTCGCCTGCGTGCGGGCATCGGAGAGATCCAGGGACGGGGATTTGTAGACAGTGCTCCCGTGCTTGAAAGAAGCTGGGCTCAGAGAAGTGGCGTGGGTTGGATTGGTAAAAATGGAAACCTGATAACGAGAAAAAGCGGATCCTTCTTTTTCATAGCAACTCTGATCACGGATCTTGATCTCGAATATGATGATCCTTTTACGCAGGATTATTGCGGCACCTGTACCAAATGCATTGATGCCTGTCCGACGGATGCGATTGGTGAAAACAGGGTCATCAATGGAAGTCAGTGCATCTCCTATTATACCATTGAGTTAAAAGATGCACTGATCCCCGAAAACATGAAAGGCAGTTTTGATAACTGGATGTTTGGTTGCGATACCTGCCAGGATGTTTGTCCGTGGAACCGTTTCAGTTCATCTACCCCTGAACTTGCATTCAGTCCCATACCGGAGGTGTTGAATTTCTCGACAAAAGAATGGGAAGAATTAACAGAAGAATCGTTTAAAAAGATTTTCAGCCATTCGCCCATCAAGCGTACAAAGTTGTCCGGCCTGCAGAGAAATCTCCATTTTATAAAAGAAGAATTTTAGAACTGCCAACCCAGCCTGATCGCGAGCCGGTGCAATGAATAATTATAAGACTGCGTGTATTCGGGGCATGGCGGAATCAGGCAGGGAACGGTACTGGTAACAGATTCTTTCAGCGTTTTCCTTGTATATCCCGCGCTTAAAAGGATCCCCTGGGCATTTTTCAATCCCACGCGATATCCCAGCCCCATGTCATAATAGATTCCGTTTGAAAAATCAGAGCCGTCGTTTCCAAAATGTCTTTGACTCTGTTCACTGTCTGCCCATGTGAAACTGATGCCTGCATCTCCGTAAACAAATGGCGAATTTTTTGCTCTCAGCAGGTTTTTTCTGATATCGATAAATAATGGAATGCTTCGGGTGTGATAGTAATCGATACCAACGCCAATGCCGGCGGACCATGAATTGTATGAAAGTCCGTTTATGGTGTGAATAGAAAATGCGGATTTTGCTTCACCTTCAAGCAAACCAACCTGGTTGATGGATCTGAATCCACAGTTGCAGGATGGTTTTTGCTTAATGGTGTCTTGTGCAAATGCACAGTTGAATAGGAATAAGGCTGTAATGGTTATAAAGATTTTCATTGCTTTAGTTTCTCGTGATACTGAGTCTGCTGATTTGTTTAACCGACCCGATATCTGAAAAATCGAACTGGTAAAGTCCATCATTAGCGGTCACGATTGCTATTGGTCCGATGGTGATAACATCGTTGGGATCTATACCGGTTATCGTGGATCTGAGCACGATATTGCTGACATCAGTGGCGTCAAAAAACTTCACTCCTGCCGGACCATCGCAGATGATCAATGTGTTGCCGTCCTTCGACAATCCCCTTGGATTCTGCTGTGCATATGTTTTTTTGAGTGCAGGTGCATTCAGATTGGTAATATCCACAACCTGTAGTTCGTTGATTTTTGTTCCGCATGAATTGCCATCACGGAGTGTCACATAGGCATAGTTCCCTTCCGCAACCACGGGATCGCAGGACCGGAAATGCGTGAACTGACTCAGTTGTGTTGGAGAAGAAGGGTTAGTGATATCATAAATATACATGGCGCTGTTTGAGCCGATAAACAGTTTGTCTTTCAAAGGAAAAATTGTTTCTATTCCCCAGTTTGAAATTTTCTTTGTCACTACAACAGTTGGATCTGCGGCCGTTGACGTATTGATAACGGTGAGGTCCGTTTGAGAAACGGTAAAAAGATTATCATTTACCAAAGCAAATCGCGACATGGATCCGGCCTTGCCCTGACCGGCAGAAGCTGTGGCCTGGGCGGCATTTGCATACATACAATTTGGGCAGTCGAAGTAATACCTGCCACGGTAATTTGCGTCTACTGTCGTGTCTTTTACGGTGTAATCAACAAGCACCAGTGTTGAATCGGGATTCCCGCTTGTATTCATTATATAACCGCCCTGGTATGGAAATACATTGGAGAGAAACTTTTTTGCCGTAACGTTTTTAGGGTCTGAGATATCCATCGCAACCAGGTCACGGTAAGTATCCGCATAGAGAATATTTCCTTTCACAGCAAGATCTACATTGCCGGGAATTTTGATAAAGGATATTTTTTTCGGTGCCGACGGACTGCTGTTGTCGATGATATGTATACCGCGGTTGATCTCATTTACAAAAAGATATTTGCCGTAAACGTAAATCTTACCGGGAGTTCTGAGTTCCTCTACAGGCCCGCTCTTCATGTCTGCGCGTACTTCAGTGAGGGTCTTATAAACTGGTGTTACGATCTGATAGGTGTAGGTGGATTTGTCTTTAAGACAACCTGCGGTTGAAAGCAGTAAGATGAATGCTGCAATATGTCTGAATGGTAGTGATAAAAATTTTTGCATAAGCTGGTTTTGAAATTTGACAAACATTGTGCAGTGACCGTTGCAGAATGTTTGACAGATTGCAAAACTTATTTTCTCAGAGGCACCATGAGTTGAATGCTGCCGTAGATAAAATGTTGCTCACCATTTCCACCGGATTTTTTCAGCAGATTTGTAAACTGATATTCGATATTGGGCCCAACGGTTACCGGGAATTTTTTATTCTTCATTAAGGTGGCAGAGAAACCGGTAGTAATGCCTGTTTGCAGCTTGTTGAACAGGGACTGATCCCGATAGTAGCTAAGCGTGGATGGATCAAAATGAAGTGCATTTGTAGAAACCATCCATGACGGAGTGATACCTAGGTTCCATGCCAGCGGGATAAGTTTTCCTTTGTTGAGTTTGGTATTCAAAACAACCGATGCACGAAGGAAATGATGTCTGTTTGTATAGGAGTGCATTACGGGTCGGTAGAACAGTGCGGTATTGGTCTGTACAAAATTGGCCGTATTGCCGGTAGACACCCCTGTAGCATTGAACGGTTGCCTGAAAGATGTCAGTTGCGCATAACCAGCACCGATAGTCAGACTGAATCTTTTATTCAGCTGACGCTTTCCGTATACACCGATATTGAAAGCAGTACCTTCTGAGATGGTGGGACCCTCAAGGGAAAAATTTGCGCCTGGCATATTAAAGTTTCCTGATGGCGAGTTTTGGCGAATGGCATCAAGACTTTTAGATTCTCCAAATATCCTTCCGTTGTTGTTGTTAGAAATTCCTATACCGCCTTCCACTCCCCATTGCCATGCTTTTTTCTTTTTCAGTTTAACTGTGGTGGCTGCTGCTGCTGAATCCTGAGCATTCAAACTGTCAACGCCAGGGTGGAGCTTTTGGCCTGGCAGCGCTGGAGTTTGAAGACTGTCCGTGCTAAGCACTTCCCCGGCGGTGTTCGATTTTTCTATTGGTGGGTCGTTTGATGGTTGGTCTTTTGTTTCTGTCCCCGTGGGTTCGGATAATTTTTCTGGTGTTTCGGGAACTGAGGCAAATGGCGGCGCGGAAGCTGGAACCGGTGCGGGCTTGCGACTATTGTTTTTTCTCTGCTGTGTTGTATTTTTTTCGGTCCCCGATAATGACTCTTTACCTACGCTGGCTTTTTGTTTATTAATACCTGTCAGAGCGGAGCCGGGTGTTGCATTTGAAAGGTTTGGAAGATCTGCCTCAGTGGCTTGCCTCACGGGCGAACCGGATGATGAAGCGATGTCAGAAGTTTCTTTCGGGTGTGTGGTTTCGGTAGTTGCGACATTGGTTTTCGGGTCTGCGGAGACCAGTTCGTTTTCTGTACGGAAATACATGTATCCAGCTGCAGAAATGACGGCCAGCAGCAAAGGCAACCATATCCAGAAAATAACTCTGCGTTTTGATCGTTTTTCGCGAATCTGCCTTTCCACATCCGGCCAGACAGCAGCGGATGGCTTAAGCCTGAGCTCATCCATCTTTTGTTGAATCTGTTGTTCAAATTTATGGCCTTGCATACAATTCAGTTTTTTTTGGATTATTCTCTTTCTCGATCCAGCTTATAAGGAGCGCTCTTGCCCTGGCATACTGGCTTCTCGAAGTGCCCTCTTTTATTCCAAGCATTTTTCCAATTTCCACATGCGTGTACCCCTCTATAGCGTGAAGGTTGAATATTGTCTGATAGCCTGTTGGGAGTTGCCTTATGATCTCTGCAATTTCCCTTGCATTCATTCTCATATCCGGATTATCGTCTGAAACCGGATGAAGACCGATATCATTGAATGAAAGATCTGTCTGATACCGGGCGTTTTTTTTGAGGTAGTTGAGTGCGGTATTGACCATAATTCTTCTGATCCAGGCGCCCAGATCGCCTTCGGCTTTAAACTGGTGGAGGTAGGTGAAGACGCGCACAAATCCTTCCTGAAGGACATCTTCCGCATCTGCCGTGGCTTTGGTGTAACGGTAACAGACACCCAGCATATACTCGGCATGCTGCTCATAGAGCTCACGCTGGGCTGCAGGTTTCCCCTTCAGGCAATCTTTTACCAACTTTTGTTCATCCACCATATAGCTAATCGGGTCTTTGACAATTTTTTTGATTCAGTCGTTGCACGGCCGCCGGGATAACCTCCCATTCCTAATGCG
>JACMLD010000554.1 GCA_014379785.1 Chitinophagaceae bacterium | reverse complement strand
GCAGTTCCTACAACCTGACCTACAAACACAGTTACAAAGCCACTTCTATTGAAGACAGCCTTTTTCACACCCAGAAGGGAATAACAGGAATATTTTTCAGAATCGGAGGAAATGCCGCTACTGCCAACCAGTTTCTCGTAACCGATACCAGCAGCCATTTTGTGCGCGGCGCGCTGTATTTTGACGCCGCTCCCAACGAAGATTCTCTTGTCGATGTCAATCAATTTCTGAAACAGGACATGAAGCATCTGATCAATAGCTTTTCCTGGAAAAAATGAAAGTAACTTTGTGGCTGTCATTCCGACTCCGGCCCGCAGGGCCAGGGTGGAGGAATCCCCTGCTATTACTCTGAGTACCGGTTGGGGACCCCTCGGCTTCGCTCGGGGTGACGGGCAGCCAGTGGACTTATAAACCTGTCAACCAGTCAACAAATCAACTGTTCAACTAAAAAAAATGATCGCCATAGACAATCTGCTGATAAGTGATGATGTTGTAGAATCGCAATTTGTTTGCGATTTGACGAAGTGCAAAGGCGGATGCTGTGAAGACGGCGACGCAGGCGCGCCCCTGGCAAAAGAAGAACTGGCCATCATCAACAAAGCCTATGAAGTTGTAAAGCAATACATGACCCCGGACGGCATTGCTGTGATAGAAAGAAAGGGCCAGTATGAATATGATGCGGAGTTCGGATGGGTAACGCCAACGATCGAAGGCAAAATGTGTGCATATGGATTTCGCGACAAGGCCGGCGTGGTAAAATGTGCTTTCGAGCAGGCTTTTTATGATGGCAAAATAGAGTGGAAAAAGCCCATCAGCTGCCATCTTTATCCCATCAAAGTAAAGAAGACGAAAGAGTATGAAATGGTCAACTATGAGCCCAGAGATTCGCTGTGCAGTCCGGCCTGCGTACTCGGTAAAAAACTCAAAGTGCCGACCTATGTATTCCTGAAAGAAGCCCTCATCAGAAAATACGGAGAAGATTTTTATGAGGTCCTGGATCAGGTAGCACATGGGTATTATAAAGACAAAAGTTGAACATGCACGGGGAGCCGTCATGCCGAGCGCAGCCGAGGCATCCCCGGCCGGCCGGAGTCGGGTCTCTGACAGCGGTCGGGGATTTCTCCACTCGCTGCGCTCGGTCGAAATGACTAATCAACCAACCAACAACTAAACTATGTCCCAAAGTTTTCTCGATAAAAGCGCCATCAAAACAAACGACCTCGAGCACAGAAGAAAGATCAACTTCAACATCGGCAGATACAATGCCGTGGTGCCGATGGGAAAAATGCAATACGCAGATCTCAACACTGCGCGCGAAAGGGCCAAGAACCTGAAGTGGCGCGCACTCGAAAGCCTTGACCAGCACCTCGAAGACTTTGAATCAAACTTTATCAGACGCGGTGGAAAAGTGATCTGGGCAGAAACAGCTGAACAGGCAAACGCTGAAATAAAAAAAATCTGCGAAGCAAAGAATTGCAAAACAGTCGTCAAAAGCAAAAGCATGGTGACTGAAGAAATAAAACTCAACGATTTTCTTCACAGCATCAATATCGAAAGCGTGGAGACGGACCTGGGTGAATACATACAGCAGCTCGACGGCGAAACACCCTACCACATTGTAACGCCGGCCATGCACAAAAGCAAGGAAGACGTGGCAAAGCTTTTCCATGAAAAACTCAATACAGCGCCAAATCTTTCACCAACAGAACTCACCCTCATCGCCCGCGAAAAGCTTCGGACCAAATACACCAGCGCTGAAGTAGGCATTACCGGCGCCAACTTTCTCATTGCAGATACCGGCGCCATCGCCCTTACAGAAAATGAAGGAAATGGCCGCCTCAGCTGCGCATTCCCCAAAACCCATATCGTGATCGTAGGCATCGAAAAGATGATCCCCTCGCTGACCGATCTCGGCCTGTTCTGGCCGCTGCTCGCTACTTTCGGAACAGGACAAAGAATGACGGTCTACAATACCATCGTACACGGACCACGTCAGGCAAACGAAACCGACGGTCCGGATGAAATGTATGTGATATTGCTCGACAATGGCCGCACCAACATTCTCGCCAACGAAAAAACGCGCGAAAGTCTTTACTGTATCCGTTGCGGAGCCTGCCTCAATGCCTGTCCCATTTACAAAAACATTGGCGGCCATGCATACGAAACCACCTACAGCGGTCCCATCGGCTCCGTCATTACACCGCATCTAAAACCCATGGACGAGTGGAAACATCTCAGCTATGCATCCTCTTTGTGTGGCAACTGCACTGAGGTCTGCGCTGTGAAAATCAATCTGCACGAACTATTGCTCGAAAACCGCGCGGAATCAGTGGAACAGGGAACCGCGAAATGGAATGAAAAGTTCGCCTGGAAAGCGTGGAAGAAAGCAAGCCTCAACAGGAAAATGATGAATTTCGGAAACCGGAAACTGAAGAACTGGACGGTCAACAAGATCTTCGGGGAATGGACAAAGCACCACGAGGAACTGGACTTTGCTGACAAAACCTTTAATCAAATGTGGAAAGAGAAATTCCCCTCCAGCTAGGAAGATGTGATTTTGAAGATATATTTGTTTTCCACATGTTTCTTTTTTACGCGCATACCAGCACACCACGACTAGAATATATTGTTGATTTCATCGGCAGTGACCTGTTTGATGAGCCTATTACAATTACAACGAATCCAAAAGAATTCGCCGGTTTCGAAGGCCCGCGGCTGAACTATTCAAAATCCGATTTCAACGAAAGAGAATTTTATATAGAAGCCACGAGCTTGTTGTTTGAAACAGGCATTCGGGCACAAGAGATACAATGCTTTGAACTCAATTATCACAAAGCGTTTTATCGTACAAAAGGAGACTTTCCATTCGATGTTTTTGCGGCTATCTTTTATCTGATTACCAGGTATGAAGAATATCTGCCGCACGAAAAAGATGAATACGGCCGATACGGACATGTCAACTCACTTGCATACAAAGAACATTTTCTCAATCAACCACTGGTCAATGTCTGGCTCAATGAATTGAAAATTGCGCTGCAACGAAAATTTCCGGCGATCATTTTTAAAAGAAATCAATTCAAATACATTCCTACTTACGACATTGATATCGCCTATTCCTATCTCAATAAAGGCTTCAGAAGAAATGCAGGCGGTTTTTTGCGTGATGCCGGCGCAGGTAAATGGTCACTGGTAAAAGAGCGTTGGCAGGTTTTGCGCAGAAAAAAAACCGATCCTTTCGATGCATATGAATGGCTGGACGCACTTCATCTCTACTGCAAAGTAAAACCGGTTTACTTTTTTCTGGTGGCGCAGCAGCAGAAAGGATATGATAAGAATGTTACCACCAGTTCATTGAAATTTCAGGAGCTGATAGAATATTTTGCCTACGTATATAAAATCGGATTACACCCAAGCTGGCAGAGCAGCATCAGCGCTGATTCAAAAATTTTGCGGGAAGAAAAGGAATGGCTGGAAGTGATTGTTGACAAACCCATTATACACAGCCGGCAGCATTATATAAAATTTGATTTACCAGAAGGATACAGGAGACTGACCGATACCGGAATTACCAGGGATTTTTCGATGGGTTATGGCAGCATCAATGGTTTCAGGGCATCGGTGGCATCGTCATTCCACTGGTATGATTTGCAGAAAGAAGAAAAAACCGACCTCCGGATATTCCCTTTTTGCTTTATGGATGCCAATGCGTTTTTTGAACAAAAACTTACACCGCATCATGCCTATGATGAAATCATGTACTATTATCAGGTAGTGAAAAAGTACAATGGATTGTTTGTCAGCATCTGGCATAACCATTTTTTAGGAACCGACAACCAGTTCAACGGTTGGCGTGAAATCTATGAACTCTTTATGAAAGAGAATATCTATTGGGACGCCTATAGCTACTGATGTTTTATCCTGTTTTCGGCTAAGGGGAAACCTTTAAGTCTGCGAAAATTGCGACTACACAAATAAAGAAATTCATCATATATCGTTTTGATTTTACCAATCCGATACTATGAACCGCCGTTTTTTATCAAGATATATATCTTTTCTTTTCTGCTGCTTCCTGTGCGCCGGAGCGGTGTCGGCACAGGCTCCAACAAGTGCTTACTCAGTCACTTCTTCGATGCCGGACATGGATGGTTTCTACACGTTTAACAATCAGAATTTTAATGGAAAGCCGGTTTTCAAACACGTTACAAAAAATTATTTTCTTTATTACGGTTCCTACGCTGGTCTATGGATGGAATGGCAACTCGGTGCACGCGTTGCTGACTGGGATGCCCCCTGGAGTTGTTGTTATTACTTTTCAAATAATAATGTAACCGGAAATTATAACGACGTAAGTGCGCTGGGTGCTATGGCAACTGTGCAGGAGTCTTCATTGCTTGCAGTAAAGTTCCTGTCATTTGAGGCGTCCGCATCAGCAAATTTTGCAATGTTGCAATGGAGCGTTGCGGATGCAAGGGAT
>JACMLD010000553.1 GCA_014379785.1 Chitinophagaceae bacterium | reverse complement strand
TTTTTGTTTTCGCGGCGCACCTGGCTTACCTGGCTTTCTGAGCTGTTTACGTTTCCAAAAACGATGGCATCACCTGCGCATGCCTGCTGACAAGCAGTTTTTGCATCGCTGTCGGTCAATGTTCTGTTTTCTTTTTTCGCTTTCAGCTTGCCTTCCTGCAGACGCTGTACGCAGAAAGAACATTTTTCGATTACACCACGGCTTCTGACGGTCACATCGGGATTGAGCACCATTCTTGTGAGCTCATCATTCATCATATGAACTGAGGGATCAAGGTGACCTACGGTACCATGTGTAACGTTGTCCTCGAAGCTGTCAGCGCCCATATAATCCGCCCAGTTAAAGCGTCTTACTTTAAACGGACAGTTGTTTGCGCAATATCTTGTACCGATGCAACGGTTATATGCCATTTGGTTGAGGCCTTCCGAACTGTGGTTGGTAGCGGCAACCGGACAAACGTTCTCACACGGCGCATTGTCGCAGTGCTGACAAAGCATCGGCTGAAAAATGGTTTGAATGCTGTCTGCATCATCCGGGTTTCCGCTGAAGTAGCGGTCAATACGCAACCAGTGCATATCGTGAAAACGCATTACTTCACTCTTACCAACCGTTGCCACATTGTTCTCGGCGGTACAAGCCACCACACAGGCGCCGCAGCCGAAACAACTGTTCAGGTCGATACTCATTCCCCACTTGATACCTGGCTTCTCATAATGCGGATACAGCGTTCCTTCTGTATCATATTTTTCCAGTCCACCCCATGGTTCCAGCAGTTTTGCTCTCTCATCGAGTACTGTTGTCGGGTGCTTCTGATATTCGGCGAGTGTAAGTTCTTTTACAACATCCACACGGCCTTCATATGAACTGTGTGTCTGGTTTTGTGCAATGGCATAGGTTTCATTACCCACTTTTTCAATCGTAACATCGACTACATTCCAGTTGCCGCCCGGTGCCAGGTGGTATACATTTTTACCAACGCCTGCCACCGCTTTGCCCAGCTTTTCGCTGCGGCCATAACCAACTGCAATTGCAATGGTATTTGCTTCCATACCCGGGATAACCAGGGCAGGCAGGGTAACTTCTTTGCCACCTGATTTGATTTTCAAAACAGGCTTATAGTTGTTTACTTCAAAATCGTTTGCCTCTTTTTCATCTTTCAGGTCGAGGTCGAGGATCTCTTTCGCAAGCGAAGGAGAGATCATTACATAGTTGTCCCAGGTAGCTTTAGAAATCGGATCCGGTGTTTCGTGCAGCCATGGATTGTTTGCCTGACGGCCATCACCGATGGTCACTTTCTGATAAAGCACCAGTTCATACTTGCCGCCTTTTTTGGCACTGCTGAGCGCTGAAACTGCGGTTGCTGCCCTGCCTCCCGCACCTGCCGCGGTTTCTATCAACAGCGGTGAACCCTGTGGTTCAACTACTCCATTTCTCAAAGCGCCATTGTATGCTTCTTCACCGCCGAGTCTTCCAACCCAGAAGTTTTTAAAATAATCGTGATATCCAGTGGCATTCCCACTCCATTTCAGTAGGCTGTCCTGCAACTGCCTGGTTTTGAAAAGCGGATTAATGGTAGGCTGCATCATTGCGAAATAGCCTGGCTTGATTTCCGCATCACCCCAGCTTTCGAGATAGTTGTGCGATGGAACAATGTATTTCGCAAGCTCTGCTGTCTCATCCATTTTTTCGCTGAGCGAAATAACGTTTGTCACTTTCTTTAAACCTGCGACGAACTTGTCTGCGTCAAAATAATCGTAAGCCGGATTGGCGTCAAACACGATAAGTGTTCCCACACGTCCGCCCTGCATATCGGCCACCAGTGTAGCCATATCTGCATCAACACCCTGCTTGGTCAGGAGAGGCTGAGCCCAGCTGACAGTGGTTCCGTTTGCACCGATGGTTTCGTTGATTGCGTTTACAATCATCTGAATGTTCTGGTCGTTGCTGCCGCTTACAACCAGACCTGCGCCTTTGTTGGCGTTGAGATCTGCTGCAACTTTTGCAATTCCTTTCTTCACCTTATCGCTCACACCCGAAACACCCTGACCGCTCAAGGCGTTCAAAAGGGCAAGTGCAACAGCACCGGTTTCTGATGGTTTGTGTGTAAATCTTTCGTCCGCATTTGCACCAGTCATGCTCATCATGGCTTCGAACTGGTAATGCTTGCTCATCACAGGATTCTTCTCATTGATCTTCCTTAGACTGCTGTATCCGCGCTGGTATTCGATTGGATTGACCCAGGTGCCAAGAAAATCTGCACCAAGACTCACCACTACTTTTGCTTTCCCGAATTCATAAGTTGGAATAGCCCTTCTGCCGTAGGAAGCTTCTGCTGCGGTCAGTATGCCGCTGTAAGAAATGCCATCATATTGTACATGACGACCACCTGAATATTTTGCGAGAAATTCTGAAATAATTTGTTTGGTAGAGGGGGAGGTAATCGTTGGTGTAAGCAGTACCACAGTGCCGGAGCCCAGTGCACCCGTTACCATTTTATCAAAAGCGTCAAATGAACTTACTTCCTTGAATGTGCCGCCATTTGACTGCTGCGGAAAACGCAATCTCGCAGTATCGTATAAGTCGAGCACAGATGCCTGTACTCTCGCTGTCGTGCCACCTTTTGTAACGGTGGACAGTTCATTTCCCTCGATCTTGATCGGTCTTCCGTCTCTCACTTTCGCAATCACCGGCACTACGTCGCTACCTGAAATGAACGTAGTTGCGTAATAATCTGAAACGCCGGGAACCATGTCCTGAGGCTTGTTTACATAAGGTATTACCTTTCTGACCGGGGTTTCACAACTGGCAGCGAGGGTCGCAGCAGCAGTGCTGAATCCAACATATTTCAGAAAGTCTTTACGCGGCAATTTTGAATCAGCAATAGATTCAAGTCCCTCCAAAGGCAGGTCCTCAGCAAATTCATCCTGCACATTCTTTTGAAAAGATTCTGAGTTGTTAAGCTCGCCGAAACTTTGCCAGTACTTTTTTTGACTCATTATTCCGATTTGAGAATTTGTTAATTGAAAAGCCCTGAGCTTCTTAATAGTGACATTTCTGACATTCAGTACCACCAATCATTTCGACAGTCACGCTATCGACTTTCTTGTTTTTAATGTCGTTGTGGAATTTCTGATAAATGCTATAAAATTTATTGCCTTCGCCGGTTTTCTCGTCGTAGAAGTTCACCTTCGACTCGCGGTGACAGTTGATACACCAGCTCATGCTGAGGTCGGTAAATTGTTTTACCTCATCCATTTCCTGGATTGGACCATGGCAGGTCTGACATTGTACGTTACCAGCATTTGCGTGCTGTGAGTGGTTAAAATAAACGTGGTCAGGAAGATTGTGAATCTTTACCCACTCTACCGGTTTTGCCGGTTTAGTATATTTTTTTGCTTTCGGATCCCATCCGGTAGCATCGTAGATCTTCTGAATCTCTGCAGTACCATCTACAACCGAACCGTCTTCGTGACGAATTTCCGGACCAGCATACTCATTGATGGCCATGTGACAGTTCATACAAACATTCATAGAAGGAATATTTGCATGCTTGCCTTCATAGGCGCCGCTGTGGCAGTAAAGACAGCTTACCTGGTTGGTGCCTGCGTGCACTTTATGAGAATAGTAAATCGGTTGCTCAGGCTGGTAGTCTTTATGACGACCCAAACCTACCGCACCCTGAATCGTATAATACCCGCCAATCACAAAAAGCACAACCGCAATCATGGCGATATAAGCCTTGTTGCGGTAAAAAGGTACCGGCTCGCCAGTGAAATGTCCTTCTTTGTCGTCAGCCAGTTTTTTCAGGTTACTGTTGACCTGTAATAATATAAGGGTGATGATGGCGAGAATCAGGGTGAGAATGCCGTAGAGGAGGGAGTTGTCGTTTGCCTGGTTTTTTGCCGCTTCATCAGGATTGTCGGGGGTACTCACCGGAGCTTTGAAAGCCTCTGCATACCCGATAATCGCATCAATCTCAGCATCCGTCAACGAAGGAAACGGCGTCATGGCCGCCTTGTTCCGTTCAACATAGAGTTTATTGAAATATGCATCTCCCGTAGCCAGCACTGCCTGACTATTCTTAACCCAGGCGTGCAATTTCTTCGGGTCCCCCACTCTCGCAGTTACACCCTGAAGCGCCGGACCAGTACCATCTTTAATAGGATGATGGCAGGATGCACAATTTTCAGTAAACAGGGCTTTCCCGTCCTGAGCTGCAACTTTGTTACCGACTGATATAAGAGTGAGAAGAAATATCCCGTAAAAAAATGTCTTGGCTAGTGGTCTATATTGAATCATAAGCTCTAGATATCGGGTGAATGTGAAGTATAACTCCTTAACCGGCTGCAAAAATAAGTCAGGATTTTAACAATATATCAACATGCCAGAAATTTTTTTTGGCCCATCTGACGTGGCTTTCAGCGATTTGTGCAAATTTCCAATAAGTATTTGTCATTATTTTGTCAACAGTTCTGTTGAACAAAAATGGAACTTGGTGCACAGAAGATTTAAGCACAACTTTGCCGCGTTTATGTTAAAGCGATTACAGGACAAATGGAAGGTCAGCGGCTGGCAGTTCTTCCTTATACTTTGCGTTTTTGCAATTACCGGCACCGCCACCGCCTGGATTTCGCGCGCGATCACTGCCTGGGCGGGCATGGGAACGGATACCCCATGGGGCTGGAAACTCCTGCTCAGACTGTCTGTCCTCATTTTTGGCTACCAGA
>JACMLD010000552.1 GCA_014379785.1 Chitinophagaceae bacterium | reverse complement strand
TTCTTTTACAATTAATAGTAAATTTGCCCGTTACTTAGCTGTTCCCGCTTCAACTTCTTCCAAACCTTTCAAGCATTAAAGATTTATCATGGCTGACAACAAAAGCGGTCAGGCTGAGAGCCTGTATACCTATGACTCATTTGGTGGAAACAAGAAAGCTTCATCGTCAAATTTTCTTTGGTGGGCTGCCGGCGCACACCAGGATCTGTTGAGAAAATTTCCGTCGGAGCATACAAAGTATGCGGGCCTCGGAGGTGTGATACTGGCTACATTTTTTCTCGCAGCCATCTCCGCCGGTTATGCGATTTACAGCGTGTTCGGCAGTATGGTGTGGACAGTCATTTTTGCCCTCTTATGGGGAATCATCATATTCAATTTCGACCGCTTCCTGGTTTCGACCATGCGCAAGTATGGAGTCAGCACCAGGAAACAATTGTGGATGGCGGTGCCGAGGATCATACTCGCGGTATTGATCGGTGTCACCATCGCAAGACCACTCGAGCTGAAAATATTTGAGAAAGAAATAGATACCAGGATCATTCAGAATATGCATACCCGCGTGCTGGTCAACGACAGCCTTCTTCAATTGGAAAATAAAGCCATTGTGCAGTCGGCCGAAAATGAAAGAAACCGGCTCGTATCAAGAAAGTTGTCGCTTGAAGATAGCCTGGCAACGCTTCGTCGCGATTATGTTTCCGAGGCCGATGGCACTGGCGGTTCAGGAAGAAGAGGCATCGAAAAACTCACGAAACTCAAGATGGAAGCATATGACAACGCGGTAAAGACATATGGACCTGAACTGGCTCAACTGCAACTAGCAGTCAGTGGCCAGGACAGTATTCTGAATGGGGCAAAAGCAGGGCTCGAACAAAAGCGTAAAATATACGAGTCAACCATCAACAGCAACATAGGCTTTCTTGAAAAGAATAAAGCCCTGAGCGATCTTTCCGATGAAGAAAGCAGTGTATTCATGACAAGCCTTTTACTTTCTGTTCTGATCATTCTGATCGAGACCGGGCCGGTTATTTCAAAACTCATCATGCCCATCGGACCATACGATATTGCATTGGCAAAAGAAGAACTCATCCATATGGCTGATTCGGAAAATGAGATCAGGAGAAACAAGCAACAGCGCGATGTGACAGGACAGGTAGTGGAAAAAATGACCAATCTGCAACAAAAACATATTGATGAGGAACTGGAGAAATGGGAAAAGGGCGAATGGAATCCACGCGATCACCGCGCTTCGATGGACGAAGTCCTGAGAAAACTGAAAGAGCGTTACAAGTATAAAGAAGAAGATCTTTTTTAAGCTGTTCCGGCGATGAGCTCCTGCATGGATTTTACTGCGTCAGTCACCGATTTCTCATAGCGCTTTGCAAGTGTTTTCACTTTTCGCGTATCACTGTTTGTAATGAGGTGCAATTCACAAATCTTATTTTCTTCCGCTTCCGCATGGTCCATATTCAGCACCACCTCGGCCCTGACTATGTCTGTGCCAAGTGTCCGCAGTTGTCCTACCTTGTCGAAGATAAACTTCTCCAATGCAGAGCCTGCCTTAAAGTTAACTGTCTGTAATACAATTTTCATTTGAGTAGGGGTTGTCTAAAAAAGCTCAATATTAGACCTGCCGTATTAGAATGGCATTAGAGAGGGATTAAATCTGAACTTTTTCCTTTTCAGAGTTCGGCAGCCTGATGGTGAAAACGGTACTTCCGGGTTTGGAGCTCACGGTTACGAAACCCCGGTGAAGTTTGATGATCCTGTTTGCGAGTGCGAGGCCGAGTCCGAAGCCATCGATATGCCGGCTGTCCTCAGTCCTGTAAAATGGCTGAAAAATATTGCCCAGTTCTTCGGGTGCAATTCCCTTTCCGTTGTTCTCGATAGAAATAATGACGTCGCTGTCGGCCACCCCAAGACTCAAACGTGCGAGCAGATTATCCGAGTACTTGCATGCGTTTACGACGATGTTTTTTATGGCGGTGTGAAGAAGATCCTCGTTTCCCGAAACCAGCAGCTTTTCTTCTTCTGCAGGCAGATTGCTGAAATCGATCATTACGGCAAATTTTTTATCCTGCTTGAGCAGGTCCGCGGGCAGGCCAAGGATGATCTCATCTATTCTTACGGATTCGATTACCAGTCCGCCGGTGCCACCACTTGCGGTAGCAAATTCGAGCAGCGTCTGCGTAAGGCTGCTGAGATGCCGCACATCCTGGTAGACAGATTGCATGATGGTGCGGTATTCGTCGGCATCTCTTGGTCTCTGCAGTGAAACTTCCAGCTGGCTGGATATGGAGGTGAGCGGAGTTGAAAGTTCATGAGATGCATTCGATACAAAACGCCGCTGGTTTTCGAAGCTGTCCTGCAGCCTGTTGAGCAACTCATTCAACGTGCGGGCTAAGTAATTCCATTCGTCGCGGGCAGAGGTGATTTTCAAACGCTCAGTTAAACTCTGTGCAGAGATCTCATTGACTTCATCAGCAATTTTTTTGACCGGCACCAGCAGTTCGGTTGAAAAAATATAACCTGCACCTACAGCCACGATTATTCCCCCGACGAAGCAAAGTCCAAGTATCAGCCTGAGATCAGCCAGTGTTTTGTTGCCATCAAAATCGAAAGCCGATGCGAATACCACCACGTCCGTGCCGTTGTTTTTAAAATTGTGTGCTACCACATCTCTGGCTCCATCCCGGTAATAAACATTGCCACTTTCCCTTACTTCTTTCAATCGTTCAATTATCACGCGGATGCTGTCTCCTGCCTCATCACTGAATCCATACATCAGCTGGTTTTTTTCGTCGTACACAAGCACTACTTTTCGCTGAAGTGAAATCGCGGTGGCGGAGTCTATCTTCTGGATCATTCCCTGGTTGAAAATATCATATTGCGTGAGCAGCCTGGCCGTTGTGATGGCGCGGTTGGTAAGCCTTGTACGGATATTTGCAGTGCGGTTGGTATAGGAGAAATAATAAATGCTGCCACAGACCAGCAGGAGGGTAGCGCACACCAGCACCGCAAAAAATATGGTTATTCTGAAACGTACAGGCATCAGGGTTTGTCTTTTATCACATAGCCCATGCCAACATGAGTATGTATCAGTTTCTGATCATGATTTTTATCCAGTTTGTTTCTGAGATAGCTGATGTAAACGTCTATGACATTTGTGTTGGTATCGAAGTCGATGTCCCAGACATTGATGGAAATGTCGGCACGCGATACCACGCGGTTTTTATTGCGGAGCAAATATTCCAGCAATTGAAATTCCTTCGCGGTAAGACTGATTTTCTTTCCGTCTCTCACCACTTCTTTGCTTGATAAATCCATGATCAGGTCTGCTACACTCAAAAGATTTCCAGTAGGCAGTTGCTGCTGCATGGTTCTTTTGAGAAGGGCATTTATTTTCAGCAGCAGTTCACGGAACTCAAACGGCTTTACCATATAATCATCAGATCCGGCATTGTATCCTTCGATCTTGTCGGTGATGGTACTCATCGAGGTAAGCATGATGACGGGAATGCTGCTGTTTTTGTTTCTGATGGCCTTGCAAAGATCGAGACCGTTCATGCCCGGCAGGTTGAGGTCCAGCACCACAAGATTGTAGTCCTGGGAGCGAAAACGCTCATAACCACTGGTGCCGTCATAAGCCACATCGGCATCAAAACCGTTTTCCCGAAGTCCGAGTTTCAGCGTGTCTGCAATCTTGACTTCGTCCTCGATAATCAGAATTCTTCTTTCCTCCATATGGTGCAAGTTCATGCATCTTACATGAAAAACACTAGCCCGCAGTAGTACAAAAACTACATTTGAGGCATCGCGGATTGATTTCGGTCATGATTCCTGAAATGGCTGATAAAGACCTGTTTTTTTTCAGCCAATGATACATTTTTCCTATATGTTTGTATTGCAAAACCATTTGCAACGTCCAATGTCCAAATGATCTGTACCCCTTAGAACTGAATCCAATACCAAATGAATTCCAGGAAAAATCTATTTCCAATGAAAAACAACCTGCAGGTTGTTTTTCTCTTTTAAGGCCGTTCCTGTTCAGTTTTCTCCCTTTATTTTTTCTTCTATTGCTGAATACAATGCAAGCGCCCACTTCGCATATTCTTTGGTGGAAGGGTGCAGGTGATCTTCTGCAATCAATTCCAGGTCCTTTGCCGCCTCACGGCTCCCTGTGGTGATGTTGATGAAATGAATATTTCGTTTAAGACAGATCGCCGATGCTGTGTCGTTGAACTCATCTATCTGCAGTGCAATTTTTTTTCTGTCCCTGCCTTCAGCATATGGAGTCACTCCCCAGTCGGGAATTGACAATACAAAAACGTTGCTGTTTTTTCCTCCGGCAAACTTTTCCGACATCGTTAGCAGGCTTTCAAACTGCAGCGCATACTCCTCCACTGAACGGCCGCGGTATTGATTGTTTACGCCGATAAGCAGCGATACAAAATCATATGGAATATGGAGAGTGGTTTTCAATATCGCATCTGTGAGTTCGTCGGTTGTCCACCCTGTTTTTGCAACAATTTCCGGTTCTTCCATTTCATAACCGGCGTTGCGCAATAAGGCCGTTGTCTGATTCGGAAAATTCTCTTCGTAGGGCACAGATTCTCCTATCGTATATGAATCTCCCAGTGCGAGGTAAGTTATCATTTTTTCCATCAGTGAAAAAGCATTAGGGTATAAACGAGTAATAGTGCCAGCGTAGACCAGAGAAGATATTTAACACCTGCTTCGCGTTGTTTCTGAATAAAAATATAATTCAGGAAAAGATGGATCACCACCATCAATACAAAGAGTATGGCCGCGTCGCTTCCAAACTTTTGCGGCATTGACCCGAGAATCATAGCAGAAGCTGCAAAGAGAATGGTCAGCAAAACAAAAAGCGCCAGGTTAAACAAAACGATTCTTGTCACCAGCCGTTTGCGGCTACTTCGTCCAGTTGTCTCTTTCATCAGGTGAAAATTTCCATGGCGCAAAATTATTTTCTACATTGCTGAACATGCCATTCCATTCCTGCGGAGCATTGCTTTCTTCCATGATCAGACTTCTTCTGAGTTCCATTATTATTTCTAGGGGGCTGATACTGACGGGACATTCTTCCACGCATGCATTGCAGGTTGTGCAGGCTCTCAGTTCCTCCGTTGTAATATAGTCGTGCAGCAATGTTTTACCATCGCCTTCAAATGATTTTCCTTTGAGTTGACTTCCTACTTCGTCGGCACGGTCGCGGGTGTCCATCATGATCTTTCTGGGAGAAAGTTTTTTGCCGGTGATATTAGCCGGACATGCAGCAGTGCATCTGCCACATTCTGTGCAGCTGTATGCATCCAGGATATTTCGCCAGCTCAGATCCATCACGTCCTTTGCGCCAAACTTTTCGGGTGCCGCTGCATTGGCCGGCGCCTGATCAGGTTGCATTGCATACAGTACCTCATTCTGAATGGCAGGCATATTGTTGATATATCCTTTTGGTTCGAGTCGGGCATAATATGCATTTGGAAAGGCCAGTAATATGTGCAGGTGTTTGCTCCAGGGAAGGTAATTCAGAAATGCAAAGATGCCGGTGATGTGCAGCCACCACGCAATGCGTTCGGTAATGACCAGCGCATTGCTGCTCATGCCGTTGAACACTGGATGCAGCATAGATGAAATGAAGAAGTTACCGCTTTGTTGTTCTGCATAATGCCCAAAGCCACGCTCCTGCAGCAATGTGTCGGTAGCGTTCATGGTGAGAAACAAACTCATCAGTATGATTTCAATGATGAGAATATAGTTGGCGTCGGAAGCCGGCCAACCTTTGAGGTCGCCATGGAAAAAACGGCGGATTTTCAGCATATTTCTCCTCGCGAGAAAAATAACGCAAACAACGATCACTCCCGCTGCCAGGAATTCGAATGAATTGATGAGAAAGGAATAAAAGGAGCCCAGGGGTTGCAGGAAAAGCCGGTGAGTGCCCAGCAGACCATCGAGCACAATTTCGAGCACCTCCAGGTTGATGATGACAAAACCCGCGTATATCACAAAATGTAAAATGGCCACCAGTGGGTTCCTGAACATTTTCTTCTGACCAAAAGCCAGCAAAAACATGTTTTTCCACCGTGTGCCTGGATTATCGGAAAAATCCTGGTCCCGGCCCATCAGGATATTCCGCCTGATACCTGCAATTTTTTTGCTGAACAACCAGACTGCTGCTATCGCCAGCAGTAAAAAAAGTATGCGTGGAATGAGTTGCATGCCCCAAATTATGATTTTTTCTCTACCCGCTTTACAAATGATTAGCAGGACTGGTATGTCTTTTGATATTGTACTCCGCTCGTACTCATAGTAAAAAGTGATTTTTTATGAAGGATCTCATTTCACTCGCGGTTGTTATTGTTACAATCACTTGTATTCACGCTACAAAAAAGCCTGTTGAGCCGATCAGGGAGATCCGTTCATCTGTTAAAAAGCCTAAATATCTAGAGGTCCATTCTTACAGACCTGCCTTCGTCATGATCAATGACGCTGCTCCCGCATTTACAAATGGTATTTTCCACCAGCCAAAAAGAATGGCAAGACACTCCCGTTAACGTTTCACAGCGTCTCTGAACCAAAGACGTAATATGCAACTGGTAATTTCGATCAGGTCGGTAAAAGATTGTGGTTTTTGCAGAAAGCAATTTGCACCCAATTCATATGATCTTGTCAAATCTGCCGGTAGTGTAGATGTGGTGAGGATAATCGTGGGAATATGGCTGAAAGTTTTACTCCCTTTTATTTCCTTCAACGCCTGCATGCCGAGCATGCCCGGCAGGTTGAGATCCAGTAAAATAAGGGAAGGAAGCGAAGCGGGATCCGATTCCTGTAAGGTGTGCATCAATTGTTCAGCGTCCTCTACGAACACATAGTCAATTTCAAAATTACTCTCGAGAAATGCGTCTAGGATTATCTGCCTGTCGTCAGGATCATCGTCAACTATAAATATGGTATTGCGGGGTGGTGGTTTCATGTAATAAGGTGTTGTAAAATAGAAGCCGTTTTCTGTTTGTCATAGCAGGTAAGCCGACATCACAAATACGATGATTCAATATAATGCAGATGTCTTTAATTAAGAGCAAATTATAAACCCTAATTTTTTAAATGTCTTTTTCTATGGCTGGGGATTAAATTCTACACAATGAGGTCGGATAGTGATGAAGCAGTTGGAATTCAGTGGCAAAGTGCCGTCTGGCGGGGGGTGAAACTGTTTAATTCTGGCACGGATTTGTGGACATTTAAATTCAATTAAAATTGATATATGATGTTCATTTTGTAGATTTCCGGCTCGCTTTTAACCCTATCTTCCATTAATTTTAAAATTCATTCATTCTCCTTTTAACCCCCGATAATTACTGACTATGAGCCTATCAAAAGCTAAGAACTCGGCTTCCTCAAAACGTGTAGTGGAGGAGATAAAGAAGCTAACCCAGTCAAAGTCAAGTGCATCAAAAAAGTCCAAAGCAAATTCGAAAGGTAATTCCGCCTCGAACGGAAACGGAAACGGTCATACGAGAAAAGAATCCTATCTGGCATATCAGCCTGAAATTCTGACCTCGGGTCTCGACAAAGAACTGCTGACTGTACTTACAGAGGTACGAAATGGAAACTTCGATATAAGGATGCCGATCGATCAGGTCGGCCTCAACGGTAAAATCTGCGACACGCTCAACGAGATCATTTCTCTCAATCAGAAAATGATGACAGAGTTTACCCGGGCAGGAAATACCATCGGTAAACAGGGAAAACTCACACAGCGTATTGAACTCAGCAATGCCAAAGGCGCGTGGAGTACAGGGGTGGATTCACTCAACTCACTCATTTCAGACCTGGTGCATCCCACCATTGAGATCGCGTATGTAATCAGTTCGGTGGCAAAAGGAAATCTTTCGCAGGAAATGCCGCTAGAAATCGGCGGTCATGCCCTGCAGGGTGAGTTTGCGCGGATCGCAAAAGAGGTAAACGACATGGTGAAGCAGCTGAACCTCTTTTCTATGGAGGTTACCCGTGTGGCGAGAGAGGTGGGTTCGGAGGGAAAACTGGGCGGACAGGCAAAAGTGAAAGGCGTGGGTGGTGTATGGAAAGACCTTACCGACTCGGTAAACCAGATGGGAAGTAACCTGACCGCCCAGGTAAGAAACATTGCGGAAGTAACAACCGCTGTGGCCAAGGGCGATCTTTCCAAGAAGATTACCGTGGACGTAAAAGGAGAAATTCTTGAATTGAAGAATACCATCAATACGATGGTGGATCAGCTGAACTCATTTTCTTCCGAGGTTACGCGTGTGGCGCTCGAAGTGGGTACAGAAGGAAAACTGGGCGGACAGGCACAGGTAAAAGGTGTTGCTGGTACCTGGAAAGATTTGACCGATTCTGTAAACCAGATGGCGAGTAACCTGACAGGGCAGGTACGAAACATTGCAGAAGTGACGACCGCTGTGGCAAAAGGGGATTTGTCGAGAAAGATCACGGTGGACGTAAAAGGAGAAATTCTTGAATTGAAGAATACAATCAACACGATGGTGGATCAGCTGAACTCATTTGGTTCAGAGGTAACGCGTGTGGCGAGAGAGGTGGGTTCGGAAGGAAAACTGGGCGGACAGGCAACGGTGGAAGGTGTAGGTGGTGTATGGAAAGACCTTACCGATTCGGTGAACCTGATGGCAGGTAAC
>JACMLD010000066.1 GCA_014379785.1 Chitinophagaceae bacterium | reverse complement strand
TTTCCCTCTCCTTCTCCAATTTTCGCAAAGCTGTGAGGTACCATGCGCGGGCCGAAGACGCTGTCGCCCACTTTGGCATGATGAGTAGTGTCACCAACTTTTATCAGGAACTCGCCCTGCAGTACGTACCACCATTCATCCTGCTCAAAATGTAGATGATGCGATGGTCCGCCTTCTTTTATTCTTCTGGATTCGAAGACATAGATATCGCCCTCTGTGTCGGCTGCTGAGACCTTTGTATCAAATGTGTCTCCCTCAAAAAGAGAGAGGCTTTTGTTCATTCGATCTTTACCGGCATCCACTTTAAATCCTTTTTTCTCACGGAATTTTTTGACCGTATTGGCGAGCATGTTAAACGGCAATGCCAGGATTATGCCCGCAGAGATGCAGGTGCGGAGAAATTTGTTTCTGTTCATTGGAAAAGTTTGGAAATTCAATTTACGAAAACGGGTTTAATATTTACCCGCCCTCCGCCAAAATAGTACTGGTCAATCGAGTGCATCATTTTTTACAATGCCTTCAATCCTTTAAGAGATACCGCATCCGGTGCTTCGAAAATGCTGATCGCATAGCCTCCTCCTGGTGCACAAAACTGTGAAAGTTTTGATTTACTGGTCACGATTCCCTTACGGATGGTATATGCCTGCGGGTTTGTTTTGTAATGCGCATCTTTCTTGTCAGAATAAATGGTAGCGATGTATTTTTTGGACGGGTCCAGAAAACTGAAGTTAAGAACCGAATTTCTGGAGACTTCCCCATTTACGTTTCCGACGAACCAGCTTGATTTGCCTTTTGTCTTTCTGGCCACGGTGATATATTCACCGGGTTCTGCCTCCAGGTATTTGCTTTCATCCCAGTCAAGTTCAACGTCCTTTATAAACTGAAAAGCATCCGGAAAGCGGTTGTAGTTCTCCGGCAGATCCGCCGCCATCTGCAGCGGACTGTACATGGTCACATACAGCGCGAGTTGATTGGCAAGCGTACTATTTACATGAGATTTATTGTCGGGGTTGATCTTGCTGATGTCCATCTCAAAGATACCCGGGGTATAATCCATTGGTCCGCCAAGCAACCTTGTAAATGGAAGCAGGGTTACATGGTTGGCCTTTGAGCCTCCGAATGCCTGGTATTCTGTGCCGCGGGCGGATTCATTGCCGATCAGATTGGGGTAAGTGCGGGCTATGCCGGTTGGACGAACAGCTTCATGTGCATTTACCATGATCTTATATTCCGCCGCTTTTTCGATTGCGTATTGGTAGTGATTCAGTGTCCACTGACTGTAATGGTTTTCACCGCGCGGCAGGATGGGGCCAACATAGCCGCTTTTCACCGCGTTGTATCCATTTTCTTTCATGAATTTATATGCGGTATCCATATAACGTTCATAGTTACGCGTAGAGCCGGATGTTTCGTGGTGCATAACGATTTGCACCGATTTCGATTTTGCATAATCTCTCAGTTCAGCCACCTTAAAGTCAGGGTAAGGAGTCACAAAATCAAACACATAATCTTTTGAATTGCCGAACCAATCCTCCCAGCCCGTGTTCCATCCTTCCACGAGCACGGCATCGAATCCATGCAGCGCGGCGAAGTCGATGTATTTTTTAACATTGGCCGTGGTGGCGCCATGTGTGGCATTAGCCTTTGCTTTCGAAAAATCGGTGATGCCCAGCTGCACGGTAGGATATTCGTTTGTGTAGGACCAGGAACTTTTTCCAGTGATCATTTCCCACCACACTCCCACGTATTTCACAGGTTTTATCCACGAGGTTTCTGCAATCTTTGATGGTTCGTTGAGGTTATATGTCATTTTTGAAGAAAGGATCCTGCGTGCGTCGTCGCTCGCAATGATCGTTCTCCAGGGTGAATTGCAGGGAGTTTGCATGTATCCTTTATCGCCTGTGGCATCGGGAGTGAGCCATGATCTGAATACAAAAGATTTGTCATCGAGATCAAGGTGCATGCAGGAATAGTTGATAAGTGCTGCTTCGTGTATATTGATGTACAGACCTTCGGCCGACTTCATCATGAGTGATGTCTGCACGCCGGTTGGAGAAAATGAAGTCTGGGATACATTCTCCGTTCTTGCCTTCATTTGCAGGGTTCTTATTTCCGAAAGCTTTGAAGTGGTAAAGTCATACTCCTGCGTATCATAGTCGCCGGGTATCCAGAATGCTTTGTGATCGCCTGTCATCGCGAACTCAGTCTTCTCTTCTTTGATGACAAAATAGGTAAGGTTTTTTTGCTGTGGGAATTCATAACGGAAGCCAAGTCCTTCGTCGAACAATCTGAAGCGGATGAGGATGCGGCGGTCGATGCCCTTTTGATTGAGAGTCACAGCCAGCTCGTTGTAATGGTTGACGATGGTTTTCTCTTCACCCCAGACTGGTGTCCAGGTCTCATTGAAAGTGGTCGCTTTGGAGTCTGTGATTTCGAAGTTGTCGAATAAGGAGGCTTTAGGATTTACTGCTTTTTGCTGCATATCGGCGTCATCACCTTCTTTTGCTTTTGGTTCAAGGTATTTTAGCTGGAGTCCGAGTTTGCTGGGTTTGATAACGGTTCTGCCTTTGTAATTCAGCGAGTAGACGGGTGTACCGGAGGAGTTGAGAGAAAAGTCCATCACAAATTCTCCCCCGGGCGATTTGAGTTGTTGTGAGTACGCAAAACAGGAGAATATAACGGCGAGGCATAGCAGCAGTAGGGATTTTTTCATATAGCTTTTTTCCGGTTCAATAAAAGGCAGGTCAGGCAAGATTCTGAACTAATGTGTTAAAGCTACACAATACTGATATTCGGGTAAAATATTTGTTCTTTACCTTTATTGTATGATACCTTTTAATGAATTGCTGTTATTCGCTCTGGCTGCGTTTGTACTGGTTATTAGCCCCGGGCCGAATATGATATATCTTATTTCGCGATCAATTACGCAGGGCAAATCTGCCGGACTGATTTCTCTTGCCGGCGTGATCTGCGGATTTTTGTTTCATATTTTGCTGGTCTCATTTGGTTTGACTGCGTTGCTTTTCGCTGTGCCTTTGGCCTACACTGTTCTTAAGACGCTGGGGGTATTGTATCTGCTTTATCTGGCTTACCAGGCGGTAAAACCAAACAGCCGTGGAATCTTTGAAACCGATAAAAATCTGTCGAAGGACCCACCCCGAAAATTATTTCTGATCGGTTTTCTGACCAATGTCCTCAATCCAAAAGTGGCGGTTTTTTATCTGTCTTTCTTCCCTCAATTTATAAAACTGGAATATGGTTCTGTACTTGCGCAGAGTATGCAACTGGGAATAACACAGGTATGTATCAGCTTTACGGTCAACCTGCTCATTGTATTAAGTGCTGCCAGGCTT
>JACMLD010000551.1 GCA_014379785.1 Chitinophagaceae bacterium | reverse complement strand
CAAGATTATAAGTGCCGGCGATGCTGGTCCAGCCCGTTTCATTTACGGCATACTTAACACCCTGCACCCAGTTCTGCAGAATGGTTGTTTTTTCGCTGAATACAGGTCCGGTAGTGATGAGAAAATTTGCGAGTTTGCCTGCATCCAGACTTCCTACCTTATCGTAAACACCGAGCATGGTAGCCGGTGCTTTGGTCAGTGCATCAAAAGCTCTTGCCTCTGTGAGACCGTACTCGATTGCCTTGCGGAGATTCGCCATGAATTGTTTGGTATCTCTTATCTCTGCGCTCGTGATTGCAAATGGAATATTTGCTTGCTCAAGAGCTGCCGCATTACCGGGAGCGAGTTCCCAATGTTTCATGTCTGACAACGCTACCATTCTGGCATCGTTGGGATCTTCCACGTCCATTGCCTGTGGAAAATTGAGAGAAACAATGAAGCTTGCCTTAGTGGCGGCAATCTCTTTGATGCGCTGATATTCGTTTCCTCCGGCTTTGATGATATACTGAACACCGAACTCATCTCCTATCCTGTCTGCGCGGATATCGGCCCATTTGTCGGTCGACTCAAAAATCTGAGGGAGCGCAGCAGCATCATTGAATGACTTGAGCGAAATGTTCAATCCTTCTGAATTCGGATTGTTCTTATACCACTGTGCATCTATATAAGTCTGGCGCAGCAATGCTACCGAACCCATCATAGAAGCGGGATAGGACTGAGTGGATACTCCTTTGCTGAATGAATAATGTGCAGATGCTTTTTCTTTAAGAAAAACGAGGTTTTCTTTTGAGCTGTTGAGCGTAACTACCGCACCTGTGCCTCTTACGATGCCATCTTTCTGATGCGTAAGTACAGAGCCAAAACCCGCGTCACGCAAAGGTTTTGCCTTGATGTCATCAATGGCAAAAACCCTCACGGCATCCACGTCGCTGCGAATGGCCTGATTCCAACCGTAAGCACCTTTCTGGTTTGACGTAAACTGCGCGGGGCCGCCAAAATTAAAACCGCCTGGCGCGCGCTGCGGAACCGGAATACCATAGTCGCTGTATGCATCAATAAAGGAAGGGTAAATAAATTTTCCGCTGCAGTCGATCACCGTTGCATCTTTTGGGGTGGCGATGCCTGCACCAACTGCTGTGATTTTACCGTCACGGATGACGAGCGTTGCATTGCTCAGTGTTGTCTGTCCATCACGCACAATTGTTGCGTTTGTGAATGCATAACTGCCAGTTTTTGGAGTAGCTATGCCGTTTACCGGAAATGACTGCTGTGAAAAGAGAGGATGCAGGAAGAGGAGGCCTGAAAATAAAAGCCAGGCATGTTTCCCGCAAGGAAACATTCGTTTTCTCATTGTTGTTTGGTTTTTTTAGAAGAAAAAGTCAGGGCTTGAAGTTATGCAAATGGGCTAACTTCGGCGGCATAAAAAATGGATCAGCAGATAAATATTGCCTCTTTTATTGATCATACTATTCTGAAGCCGACGACCACAATTCAGGAAGTGGAAAATTGCTGCAGAGAAGCAGTGGAATATGGTTTTGCGGCCGTATGCATTCCTCCCCCTTTTGTAAAAAGAGTAGCGACAATTCTGGAGCCTACAGAAATAAAAGTGGCAACGGTAATAGGATTTCCTTTCGGATATTCGGCCACCGAAGCAAAAATGGCTGAGACAGTTCTTGCACTGGTGGATGGGGCCGATGAAATAGATATGGTCATCAACCTGGTTGCTTTACGAATGAATGACTGGGGTTTTTTGTCAAAAGAGGTGGCGCTGCTAACCGAGGTCGTACATAAGAAAGGCAAATTGATCAAGGTGATCATCGAGTCCGGCATTCTCACGGAGGAAGAAATTATCAACTGCTGCCAGCT
>JACMLD010000550.1 GCA_014379785.1 Chitinophagaceae bacterium | reverse complement strand
TAGGAACGTTTCGCGGCATAGCGTATCGAATCAGCAAATTCAGTGACTGTAACGGATGCCCTGTGGCTCAAAACTCCCTGCTGGTATGAAACATGGCTGATCAGCTGCCCCGTTGTATTACGATAAAAGGTATCTAAGCTCATACCACCGGATGTGTCATAGCTTTTAGCCACCTTCATTCGCCATTGATTGTCATAACTGATATCGAAAACTGGAAGACTGCGAATCGAATCGTAAACTAAAATGGTTTTGTTTACTGAGTCAATCGTAAAAGTTCTTTTATCTGACAGTGAGTCGCCGCCATAAAAATAGGTCTCTATCCAACCATAAAATGAGTTTTTGAAAGTCGGAATAGTATCTGTAGGACCGAGTGGTGGTTCAACCGACAATTCCTTTCCGCAAGATGCAAGAACAACGATGGTTATCAATAAAGACAGAATAGCTGATAAAAATTTCAATCTTTCTAATTTGAATAAAGATATGGCACTATGCCCATATACCTGTCTTTGAATGTTAATAAATTGCGCTGAATTCTGCTCAATACGTTCATACATTTGCTGCCCGAAAAAGAAGACGATATGGAAGTGAAATACTTACAGAAAATTGCCGAAAAGCTGAACCTTTCTGTTAAACAGATTGCCAGTGTATTCCAATTGCAGGCTGAAGGTGCCACGATACCATTTATGGCACGTTACCGAAAAGAAGCAACAGGAAATCTGGATGAAGTGGAAATTGGCAATACCGTGGAAGAGATAAAATATTTCTCGGAGCTGGACAAAAGAAAAGAAACCGTTTTGAAAACGATAGAGGCGGCGGGTAAACTGAGTCCCGAACTGAAGCAGCGCATAGAAAATACCTGGGATGCCACAGCGCTCGAAGACATTTATCTGCCTTTCAAACCGAAAAGAAAAACCAGATCGACGCAGGCCATTGAAAAAGGATTGGAGCCATTGGCTCAGCTGCTTTTTGCACAAGGCAGCCTGGATGCCAACAGCGAAGCGGAAAAATATCTGAATGATCAGGTTAAAGACACCAAAGAGGCATTGCAGGGTGCGCGCGATATCATCGCAGAATGGATCAGCGAGCATGAACAATCGAGAAATAAAGTCAGACAACTCTTTACCGAAACCGCCGTATTATCGTCAAAGGTTGTCAGCAGCAAAAAAGACGAAGAAGCAGCGCAGACCTACCGAGATTATTTCGATTTCAGCGAGCCACTGCAGCAAAGCCCTTCTCACAGAATTCTTGCCATCCGTCGCGGTGAAAAAGAAGGTTTCCTGATGATGGATCTGAAAATAGACAATCAGATGGCTATCGATGAATTGAACCGGATTTTTGTAAAAGGTCAGCACAGTGCCAGTGCCGAGGTAAAGAAAGCGGTGGAAGATTCGCTGGACAGACTGCTCAAGCCCTCGATCGAAAATGAATTCCGGCTGATAAGCAAGAACAAAGCCGATGAAGAAGCCATCCAGGTTTTTACAGAAAATCTCCGTCAGCTGCTCCTCGCATCTCCACTTGGTTCAAAGGCTGTGCTGGCACTCGATCCCGGCTTCAGAACCGGGTGCAAACTCGTATGCCTTGATGCGCAGGGAAATCTTGTACACAACACGGCTATCTATCCACATCCTCCACAAAACGATACCAATAAAAGTATTGCTGAACTCAAGTTCCTGGTAGAAAAATATCATATTGAAGCAATAGGAATCGGAAACGGAACCGCAGGAAGAGAAACCGAACAGCTGGTGAGAGGCATTGATTTCGGTCGGCCCATCAGCGTTTTTCAGGTGAATGAAAGTGGCGCATCCATATACTCTGCATCTGAAGCGGCCAGGGAAGAATTTCCTGATCATGATGTTACCGTTCGCGGTGCGGTAAGTATCGGCAGGCGCCTGCTGGATCCTTTGAGTGAACTGGTCAAGATAGATGCAAAATCAATTGGTGTAGGCCAGTATCAGCATGATGTAAACCAGACCAAGTTGAAGGATGCGCTCGACAGGGTGGTTGAAAGTGCGGTAAACTTTGTGGGAGTGGATGTAAATACAGCATCGCGTCATTTATTGGTGTACGTATCGGGACTGAGTGCAACGCTTGCGAAAAATATTGTTGACTACCGTGCAAAGGAAGGTCCGTTTAAAACGAGACAGGAACTGAAGAAAGTGCCGATGATGGGCCCGAAAAGCTATGAGCAGTGCGCAGGGTTTCTGCGCATTCCGGGGGCGTCTAATCCGCTCGACAATTCATCTGTGCATCCGGAAAGCTATCATGTGGTAGAGTCGATGGCGAAGGATTTACAGGCTTCGCTGGAGGAGCTGATCAAACAATCTGAGCTTCGCAAAAAGATCAACAGGAAGCAATATGTGAATGAGAAAATAGGGGAGTACACCATTGAAGATATTTTGAAGGAACTGGAGAAGCCGGGCCGCGATCCGCGCGCAGCCATTGAAGAATTCCGGTTTGATGAAACGATAAAAACGATCGAGGATTTGAAACCCGGCATGTCAGTGCCTGGCTTGATTACTAATATTACCAACTTCGGTGCTTTTGTTGACATTGGTGTAAAGCAGGATGGACTGGTGCATATCTCGCAGCTGAGTAATACTTATGTGTCTGATCCGAACCAGGTGGTAAAACTCGGACAAAAAGTAAAGGTCACGGTGACAGAGGTAGATGTTGCCAGAAAAAGAATCGCGTTGACCATGAAGGATGGCAGTCGTGCGGCCGAGCCGCGTCAGCAATCTGCGCCGGCACGAAAGCCTGCTGGTCCTATGCAAAAGCAGGTGAAAAAAGAAGAGCCGTTGAATGCCTTTCAGGCAAAGTTGATGGAACTGAAGAAGAAGTTTGATTAGAAGACCCCTTGCCTGACTGTCATTTCGACTCCGTCCCGCAGGGACCGGGTGGAGAAATCCCCAAGCCGTTTATCAATCTGACAGCCGGCCGGGGACCTTTCGGTTACGCTTCGCTTCACTCGAGGTGACGGCAGTCATTCACTGAACCATTCAACCAATCAACCAATCAACTATCCTTCCCACTATCCCACCTTATGCATTTCCTGCTTCTTTCTGGTCAGGTATGAGTCCAGCAGCATCAGACCAAGTATCACATTCACCATGATGAAAATATTCATGTAGGTATTGTTGAAAAATTTGTTCCACTGAATTTTTTCAAGACTGAAATCCGATAGGATGTTGCTGTTGCCACTGACGGTCCATGGCGCCTGCGAAAGGCCGTAGATGAACAGTCCAACGATCATGGTGATAAAAAACGCCGCGAATCCGTAGATGATTTTTTTATTGATATAGGTTTTCGTCGCAGGAGCGATCTGGTGCCTTGCAATTTCTTCCATCACATTCTGGCCAAACCGCATAGACGGCGCGTCGAGTTCGATCGAGCTGCCCATCAGCTGGTGCACATCGAGCAGTTCGTGGTATTTTGACCGCCATTCTTCCTGTGTAGCAATCAGTTGCTCCACAAATCCCTTCTCCTCTGCGCTGGATAGACCATCTATGTAGTCCCATATGCGCTCCTCAATGTTTGGATGACTGTTCATACTCGTGCGTTTATAAATGATTAAACCAGATCTCTGACTTCCTGTGTAAAATGTTTTTCCATTTTTTCTTTCAATCTTGTCCTTGCCCGGTGAAGTTTGACTTTTACCGTGTTGGGTTCCATTCCCATTATCCTTCCTATTTCTTCCAGGCTTTGTTCGGCCTTGTAAAAAAGCGTGATCACTTTTGCATCGTCTGGTCCGAGCAGTTTGATTGCCTCATTGACCATTGCGTGGCGACTTTTTTGCTCTACCTGATTGGCTCGCATTCCTCCATCAATATTGTCTGCCACTGCAAAAACCCTTTCGTCGTCCAGCGAATGCGTATCGAGTCTTTTCTTTCTCAGAAAACTGATGCAACTGGTATTTACAATGGTGTAAAGCCAGGTGCTGAATTTCGACTCCCCTCTGAAATCCGCCAGGTTCCGGTAAGCTTTTACAAAGATATCCTGTGAGATTTCTTCGGCGTCTTCACGGATTGGCGTGTATCTGAGGCAAATGGTGAACACGAAATTCTGGTAGCGTTTCACCAGTTCGGCATATGCCTGCTGGTTTCCGCGCAGTATTTCGGCGATTATCTCATTATCGTTCAGGCCATTTTGCATGTACATCTCTTAAGACGCCGGGTGGAGGTTTCAGGTTACAAGGTAATATTTTATTGAGAGGTGGGAAAGGTGAGTGGTTGAATGTCATTTCGACTCCGTCCCGAAGGGACCGGGCGGAGAAATCCCTAACCGGTCAGAAACCTGCCAGCGGCGGGGGACCTCTCGGTTCCGCTTCGCTCCACTCGAGGTGACGGCATTCTACGAATCAACTTCCCAATTTTTACATCCCCGCTGTAACCTCCCTCGCAAACCAGTAGTCATACCAGTGTAGTTCTTTTAAAAACGGCAGTTGTTTTCCGGAAATAACAGAAGGTGAAAAAAAGTTTTGTAAACCTGTAACCTCCCTTTCAAAGCCGTAGTCTTAGGAACAGAAATAAACCTTAAACAAATAAAAAATTGATTTTATGAATGTTACCGCAGTTTTAATAGTCCTGGGCTTTTTCACTCTTGTTTTCGCCTTATTTTATATGCAGAAAAGACAAAATCTGGCAATGATCGAAAAAAACATGAACCCCCGCGAATATGCCAACCGCCCGGCACCGTACCGCAATCTGAAATGGGGATTGCTGCTGATTGGGGCCGGTCTTGGTCTTTTTATCGCATATCTTATCGACCAATTTGGCATTCCTTCAAGAGATAACGAGATCATCTACTTTGCACTGGTAGCAATCGGCGGCGGAATCGGCCTCGTAGGCTCTTACAGAGTAGAAAAAAAGGAACTGCTTGATAGAAGAAGTGAAATCTGAGGATAAATGGGGAGGAGGGAAGTTGGTAGTTTGTAGTTGGTAGTTTGTGGGGCCATTTCCGATAGCCAGTTCCTTTCGAGCGGATGCGAGAAATCCCGATCAATACTTTCGAAGTAACGATCGGGATTTCTCCTTTTAGTCGAAATGACAGACCCGCGGATCTACAAACCACCAACTACAAACTACCAACTTCTTTCTCCCCCTTTCAACTTTTAACTTCTTTCTTCCAACTAAACCTCCGGCTCCTGCTGACTCAAACAATGAAAACTACCTAAACCCCAGATGATATCAGTAGAATCGATGCCCACCACTTCACGGCCGGGAAAACAATCCTGAATGATGCGCAGGGCGCGCTCATCCTTATCACAATTAAACACCGGTACAATCACCGATTTGTTGGCTATGTAAAAATTTGCATAAGAGCAGGGGAGGCGCTGATCCTCATATACCAATGCATCAGGCATGGGCAATTCAACGATATTGAGCTGCTTTCCGCTCAACAACCTTATCTCTTTCAGCTGCTTCAGATTGTGCTGCAAAAGACCATAATTTTCATCTCTTTTATTTTCCTCAATGACCGTCAGTACCGTATCCTCATTTACAAAACGGACAGTATCATCTATATGACCATCCGTATCGTCACCCACGATCCCTTCGTCCACCCACAATATCTGCTCAACACCATAATAATTGATAAGATATTCCTCAATCTCTTTTTGTCTGAGGTGTGGATTTCGATTCTTATTGAGCAAACAGGCGGTAGACGTAAGCAAACTCCCCTTTCCATTGAATTCTACCGAACCACCCTCCATGACGATACCTGGCTCAAATACAGGCATCTCCAGTTTTCGGCCTATCAGGGTAGGTATCACATCGTCGAGGTTGTACGGCGGATACTTATTCCCCCAGGCATTGTAACTCCAGTCCACAATTACCTTGGGTTGTCGGGCTTCGGGATTTATCAGAAATGCCGGACCGTGATCGCGGCACCATGCATCATTGGTAGGATGAAAAAAAAACTGCACCTTCGACAAATCAACACCGGCAGTCGTAAGGTGTCCGACCGCAAAATTTTTCATCGCTTCGTCGGCAATATTTATACAAACTTTTTCCCCCTTCGCCACTTCTTTGATAAACTGACTGTAAGGTGCAAAGACCGTTTCGATCTTGCCAGGCCAGGACGCTTCTTTGTGCGGCCAGCTCAGCCAGGTTGCCACATGCGGAGCAAACTCGGCAGGAAAATAATAACCAAGTTGTTTGGGAGTAAAAGTCTGAACCATTTTTAAATGCGTCTATGCTTCATCGTCGATGAAGCGCTTTGTAATTTGTGCGTAAGAATCAATCCGCCTGTCGCGCAGAAAAGGCCAGTGTGTACGGTAGCTGTCTGTTTTATCGGTGTCTATTTCATAGACAAAAACTTCTTCCCGATCATGAGATGCCTGGTATAAAATAGTGCCAAGCGGATTTGAGATAAACGAACCGCCCCAAAATTTCATTCTTCCTTCCTGTTCAAACCCTACACGATTTACCGATACCACATGCAACCCGTTGGCCACACCATGGCTGCGCTGGATCGTCTGCCAGGCATTGTACTGCTCGATATTTGTTTCATCGTCCTGTGCGGTTGCCCAGCCAATGGCAGTAGGATAAAACAAAATTTCCGCACCACGCAGCGCAGTAAGTCTCGCTGCCTCAGGATACCATTGGTCCCAGCATATCAGAACGCCAATGACAGCAAATTTTGTTTTGAAAACTTTATAACCCAGATCTCCGGGTGTGAAGTAAAACTTTTCGTAAAAAGCAGGGTCATCAGGGATGTGCATCTTGCGGTACTTACCCAGGTAAGCACCATCAGCATCCAACACTGCGGTTGTGTTATGGTAAATGCCATGCGCCCGTTTTTCAAAAAGCGATGCAATGATCACTACGCCGAGTTCGCCGGCAAGTTTGCTGAGCGCATCGGTAGAAGGACCAGGAATCGACTCTGCGAGTTTGAAATTGTCATAGTCCTCTACATCGCAGAAATAAAGCGATGTAAAAAGTTCCTGCAGACAAACGATCTGTGCGCCGGATGCAGCGGC
>JACMLD010000065.1 GCA_014379785.1 Chitinophagaceae bacterium | reverse complement strand
GCTAAGTTCTTCGCCGCTTCTCGATGGTCCGGAGATATGATTTGCGTCGTTGCTGACGGCTCCTCCGGAGAAACGGATCAATCCGGTTCCTTTTTGAGTGGTGAGGATTACTGTCGCGGCGGCTTCGCCTAGCGTGATGCCTTTTCTTGATTCGTCAAAGGGCCGGCAGGGCTCGTCGCTCACTGCCTGAAAAGACTGAAAACCGGAAAGAACAAATTTTGTGATCATATCAGCGCCGGCAACAACAGCGTTTTGATATTGCCCGGATTCAATGAGACGCTTGCCAAGCAGCATTGCGGCGAGTCCGGATATGCAGGCGTTGCTGATTACAACCGGCAATCCTTTATAACCAAAGTGGTCTGCGATTTTCTGCGCGGAATGATGGAGCGAAATATTTTCTTCATTCCACCCTTTGCTGTCTTCTGTCTCGAGCAGACTGACATTGCCCTTGGTGGTGGAGATGATCATTACCGTAGTTGGATCTGCCAGATTCACCTGGCTTTGTTGAAGGGCGTTTTGAATGCTGGCGATCAGAATATTTTCAAATTTCGTAAAGCCTGCTTCTGTGGCCGGAAGGGTAAGTTCATTAAACAGTGATGCGTGAAAAGGGGTGGCGGAGAATGCCTGTTTTTCATGCGACTGAATGCCTGAAATTCCCTGCGTCAGATTACGAAAGTTTTCATCGGTTGTGAGACCAATTGGTGAAATGATATTATCCGCTTCAATAAAAACCTCTCTCATCATTTTCTAGATCAAATCATGTTTTTGTTTCCACTCATCGAAGAATGCAGGATTGCTCAGTTGCAGTATCGATGTTTCCTTTTCAAGGAAAACCTGGACCGATGTACCGGTAGCAACCAGTTCACCGGTCCCGGCTTTAAATAATCTGTATTCGAAATGAATCTTGGCAGCGACTGTGGGAATGTATTTTGTTTCGATCACCACACTGTCGCCATATCTTAGACTCTTTTTAAAATCGCAATTAACGCTTACGATGGGTACGATATAACCCTTTTTATAAAAATCGAGATAGCTAAGTTCATGTGTTTGTCCGAATGCTTCTCTGCCATCTTCAAAGTACCGGATATAGTGTCCATGCCAGACGATGCCGAGCGGATCGGCTTCGTTGAACCGAATGGCCACCGTTGTTTTTTCTATGAGAAACTTCTGTTGTCCTAGCTTCTGTTTTTCCACTCCTTGTACTTAGATTTTTCTATATGCTTGATTGCTTCAGCAACCGGTTTGCACCAATAATTACGGAATCCGAATCCACCGGCTTTCTCCACCATTCTTTCCTGAAACAGTACTTTTTTCGTATCCATATCAACAAAAGTTACGTAGAACGTTGCGTGTTCGGCGGTTTTGTTCATTCCTTCCATAAATAATACCAGTCCGACGCCTTTCTTTCCGTTGAAATTATATTCTTTCACGAGCTTTTCTATGTCGGTTGCTTTGAGTCTGCTTTCGTCTGCAGAATTTGTAGATTTTATTTTATCGGCATCAATCTTTGCATTCCTTGCTTCCACAATGCTGAGGTCATTTGGAATATTTGATTTCTGCAGGGCCTTTGAAAAGTTGTATTTCTTTTCCCATTCATTCACCACGACCTGGTTGATATTCGAATAAATTCTGTTCTTGATATCGATTGCGTCTGCACCAGCATCTCCGATCAATCTCGCCTGGGTGAAGTCGATTCCGAGATAAGTAATCGCGGTTTCTGAAGAATTGAAAATATCTTTTGCGGTCTGGGCATAGGTGCTGATTGTCATCAGGCAGGAAAGAAATAATGCGAACATTGCAAAAAGTGGGCTTCTGCGTTTCATGAGCTGATTGTTTTTAAGTTTTTGTAATAAAAATTTTCATTTCACATTTTGCTACTACGAGGCCTTTACATTTTATTGTTCCATTGACCACGGTGACATCAAAAATCTCGTTGGCGATGGTGATCTCCGTTTCGAGCATATCGTCTACCGATGGAAGGTTGAGGATTTCAAAGTTTTTTACTGCGCCGATATAACCAACCGGGACAGGCTGGTTGAGTGATTGCGAGATCCAGCCCACGCGTGCGGCGGCTGTCTGTGCGATGTTTTCAAGCAGGCCGGGCTCCCGGAATTTTCCGTCTTCCACAAAGATATTGTCTGGTCTCACCTGCAGGCTGGTGCTGGTAGATTTTTCTCCCGATGCGGTGAGGTTGTCTATCATCACAAACGGTGGCCGTTGCGGGATCAGTGATTCAATATTTTCTTTTGATACGATCATTTATTGTTTCCAGAAATCATAATAGTTAAACCATTGTTCGGGATATTGCTTCACTTTCTTTTCCATTTCTACCACGTAGTCATTGAGCATTTCCTGCATCATTTCATTTTTTGCGGGATTGCTGTAAATTTTTTCTGTGCTGGCATACAAATGAAAATGCGTGTTGGTTTCCTTGAATGCGTAAACAAATGAAACCGGTACGCGGAATGTGGCGGCCAGCACAAAAGGCCCTGCGGGAAATTTTGCAGGGTGGCCAAGCAGTGATGCTTTCATGGTTTTGTTGCCTTCCAGAAACCTGTCGGCATGCATGCAGACAAATTCTTCTCTTTTAAAAGCATCGCTGATGGCGTAGATATGAGAAAGATCTTCTTTGATCACGATGATGTTCATGTTTCTTTTACCTGTCACCTGCTCCATATATTGTTTGATCTGCTGGTGCTCTCCATCGTACATCACAATATTTATCTTGGCGCTGAGTCTTTTCAGCAGATGTCCTGCGATTTCCCAGTTACCAAGATGTGCACTCAAAAGCAGTCCGCCTTTTCCCTGCTGAGCTATTTTGTGAAGATTTTCCTCTCCGTCAAATTCGTATGTGAATTTGTTGCTCATGCCAGCCATGATAACGACTTTGTCGATGATGCTCTGACCGAATCTGTAATAATTCTGGTAGAGTTTCATGAGTGCACCGGGTACGGAATAACCAAGCTTGCTGCGAAAGTAACTGTAAATAGGTTTGGAAGATTTGTATGATACCAGGAAATAGTACAATGCTACAAATCTGAGCAGTAAATAACCCGGGGCCACACCGAAGCGGCTGAGGATACTGACAAAAATCCGATATCCGAGAGTGGTGCCTTTACTTCTTCCCTGCCATGCAGGCATTATACAAGTTCTTTTGCATTTACGCGGCCTTCAACATAGTCGTAGAAATCCTGAAAGGTTGCTATGCCAATGAAATCTTCGGGTTTCACTTTGAAACCGAAATTGCTTTCGATGACAACTACCAGGTCGATATAATCGAGGCTATCGAGTTCGAGGGTCTCTTTGAGATTGCCTTCTGCACTGATTTTTCCCGGCTCCACTTCGAATTCTTCTACGAGGAATTCGTTTATTTTCTGGGTAATGATTTCTTTATTCATAAGCTTGCAGTTTACGCGGTGGGTTTTTTTACGATCAGGGAAGAATTCGTTCCGCCAAACCCAAATGAATTTGACAAAAATATTCCAAAATCCTTTTCGAGGGTTGTTTTTACGATATTGAGGCGCGCTGAATCCTCATCAGGGTTTTCAAAATTTATATTGGGCGCAATAAATCCGTTTTGCATCATCAGCATTGAATAGACAATTTCGCTCGCTCCCGCCATCCAGCATTCGTGACCGGTCATTGATTTTGTGGAACTTACATATGGATTTGCCTTTCCAAACACTTCGTAAATAGCTTTTGCCTCACTGGCATCTCCCGCCGGGGTAGATGTGGCGTGTGCGTTTATATAAAAAACATCTTTTGCTTCAATGCCTGCATCTCTGAGCGCCATACTCAAAGCGCGAACCGGTCCGTCAACTGTTGGGTTCGAAATATGTCCACCATTACTCGAAAAACCATATCCGATGACCTCACCCAGAATCTTTGCGCCTCTTTTGGTGGCCGATTCCAGGCTTTCGAGAATGACCGTGGCAGCTCCACCGCTCGGTATCAAGCCGTCTCTGTCTCTGTCGAAAGGGCGGGATGCTTTTGCAGGCTCATTTTCGCGAATGGAAAACGCAGAAAGTGCGTCAAAATTTCCCATCGAGTATTTATTTATCTCCTGGGCGCCTCCGCAGATGACCATTTCCTGCAAACCCGTCTTAATGAAGTGATAACCAAGGCCAATGGCGTGGGACCCGCTGGCGCAGGCGGCGCTGATGGTGAAGTTGACCCCCCTTAATTTGAAAATGGTGGCCAGGTTCATGGTCACGGTTGAGTTCATTGTCTGAAAAACTGATCCGGAACCCACCAGGGTAGTATCCTTTTTTTCGCGTATAACATCGGTGGCCAGAATGACGGGTTCGGCTGAACTGTCGTTGCCGTACAGGACGCCAACTTCGTGTGCGTCAATATAATCCTGGTCTATGCCGGCATTTTTAAGGGCTTCGACAGTAGCCATATAAGCATATTCGCCTTGTTCGGGCAGCATAATCCTTGCCCTGCGGTCGAGCATCCCTTTAAGATTTGGGCGCTCCACCCATCCGGTCAGTCCGCTTCGGTAGCCAAAATCTTTTCTTTCCTGTGCGAGTATGATG
>JACMLD010000549.1 GCA_014379785.1 Chitinophagaceae bacterium | reverse complement strand
TGATCCCATATTGCATTCGCAGCTCAGGCTGGCCGTTGTTTCACTGCTGATAAGTGTGAAGGAGGCGGAGTTTACATTTATCCGCGAGAAAACAAACTCCACCGCGGGCAACCTGAGCGTACAGATCAATAAACTGAAAGAGGCGGGCTACATAGATGTAATCAAACAATTCAAAGACAACTATCCCCAGACCATTTGCAAGATCACACCCGCAGGCGTAACGGCCTTTGAGGAATATGTAAAAAACCTGCAGACCTACCTCCATAAATAAAAAAGACCCCTCCTTTCGGAGAGGTCCCTACCTCTGAATGAAACCTGAAATATTTAACTCTTGATAAGTTTTACAATCATGCGCTCGTTGCTGTTGATAAGCACCTCGAGCATATAAACGCCTGGTTTCAGCTGGCTGCTTCCTTCAATTGCAAAGCTGTTTGAACCATTGGCAGCACGCTGTGATTTACGCAGAACCTCTACACCACTGCTGTTCATCACTTTCATCACCACAAAAGCGTTTTCATTGAGCTGCACGCTTACACGGATATCATTCACCGCAGGATTTGGCGTCACACTGACAGACTGCAGCGATTTGGTCTGGTAAACCCTTACAATAAGCACCTTGCTGTAAGAATCATTGCCGTCAACATCTACCTCGCGCAAACGATAGTAAAGGTCGTTCCTGCTGGCAACACTGCTTTTTACATTGTCATCAAATTTGTAGTCGTGCTTTACAGATGAGTTGCCCACGCCTTTTACTGAGCCTACTTTTTTGAAATTTACTCCATCGGTGCTGCGCTCGATTTCGAAATAATCGTTTTTAAGTTCAAATGTTGTTGTCCACTTGATGGTGACTTTTTCGTTGTTAAACATGCCGGTGAAATCGATGATGCTTACCGGAAGCGAACCCTGAATGGGAAAATTGAGCGTAACGTTGGCTGAATTTGAACACATTGCACTAGCTCCGTCATCGCAGGTGAGATAACTAAACACTGTTGACGTTCCCTTGAAATGATCGTAAGGCGTGAATACAAATGAACCCCATGGCTCAAGCGTTACCGTTCCATCCGGAGAAGCAGCAATCAGCTGTACAGAAAGCAACTCATTGTTTGGGTCGTAATCATTCGGCAAAACATTGCCCGCTGCTGTGCGGTTTGTTTTTCCGGCAATGTTGTCGTTGACAGCCACCGGAGCCTGATTGCATCCTCCCGCATAATAAGTATTGTTTGTGAAATTCAATTCATCCACAGCAATCCTGGCAGAACCGCCGCTGCCGCGGTAATTGATATATATTTTAAAACAACCAGAGCCTACATTAAAATTTTTATTGTAGTTGTAGACAGTTCCGCTTGATGAACCTGTAAGTTCAACGCTGTCGAGTTTGCTTACTACCACATTGTTTTTGTCGAGCAGCAACACACGTACCCATCTTCTGTCGGTTACATTGCTGTTGAATTTGTATTTGAAAGAGATGCCTGCATTTCCACCCATTGTCAGCATCTGGGAATATATGCCCGTTGTACCGGTGGGGGAGTTACCTGGTCCTGATACCATTGCGCCGTCGCCTTCTATGCCTGGTGTCCAGCCTGCACGGTTGATTTCAAAATCAGAAAACTGCCAGCAATGTTCCTGTAAAAATGGTTTGACTTCATTGAGTGCCGCTTCGGGCCTCGAGTTGAAATTGTCATTGGTTTGAGCGATCGCCCCGTTGAGTACAGCCATAGCTGCAAGGAGAAAAGAGATTCTTTTCATGTTGTACGTTTCAGAAGGTTAAGAAATAAGCGGGATTGATAATCGTATCAATCGGGGTAATTCGCAGGAAGGACGTTATATGAAAAAAGTATTAACCTATGCTGTGGGCATTCAGGAAGAGGATAGATCCTTGCATAGTTATTGGGAAAAATTCGGGGTTCTTGTTGGAATTGGGCAGCAGAGACGCTGCGTACGGAGATTCGGTAGGATGTTGAGGTAAAAGTAATAGCTGATTTTGAAGTTTGCAAGCTATTTGCCCTTTTTCCCAAAAAAAATCCCTCCCTGGAAAGGGAAGGAGATTGTAAACTATCCAATTATGCCTATGAAAAATTAAGTATTGTTATTCGCCTCTCGCCTTCCCTCTTTTCTTCTTCAAATATATCAGCACCCTCCATCTTAAACCGCAGCAAACCAGTAAGTGGCAGGATCGGTAAAGTAAATGGCAGACTTTCAACAGCCGAATCCGTTTTGGCACTTCTTTCTTAAATTGCATCACCTAATAATTATGGCTGTAGTAAAGGTTTTTAATCTAAATAAGGAGTTCGGGGTTCTGAAAGTGGTGGATGACCTTACATTCTCGGTAAATGCGTCGGATATATATGGCTTCCTTGGACAAAACGGAGCCGGCAAGTCCACGACCATCCGGATGCTGCTCACCCTGGTAACGCCGACGAGCGGACAAATAGAGATATTCGGATACGATTTGTTCAGCCACCGCCGCGATGTGCTGATGCAGGTGGGTGCGGTTGTGGAAAGACCGGATCTCTATAAATACCTCTCCGCTTACGAAAATCTCAGCCTTTTTGCCCGAATGAGCGGCGTCAGACCCACACGCAAATTGCTGATGGACCAGCTCGAAATGGTCGGTCTTGCAGACCGCGCTGAGAGTCGGGTCAAAACCTATTCGCAGGGTATGAAGCAAAGACTGGGAATAGCCGTTGCCCTTGTCCACAACCCTCAACTCATCATCCTGGATGAGCCAACCAATGGACTGGACCCACAGGGAATTGCCGATATGCGCAACCTGATCCTCCATCTCAGCCATAACCTGAAAAAAACCGTGATCGTATCCTCTCATCTGCTGAGCGAAATAGAACAGGTTGCCACGCGCATGCTCATCATCGACAAAGGACGAAAAATGGTGGAAGGAAGCGCAGATGAACTCTTCGATCCCGCCAAAACTATTCTGTCGGTCACTTTTGCAGACATCACCGTAGCAATACATCAGGTTGAAACATCGCACTGGAAATCCAGCATAAAAAGCGTTGGTGAAAACGAAATCGTGTTTGAGCTGCATCGCGATCAGGTACCGCGACTGAACCGCGAACTGATAAACATGAACCTCGAAGTATTGTCGCTACAACCAAAAACTTCCCTTGAAGACTATTTTTTATCCTTAACTGGCAACAAACAGCATGTGGCAGCTTTTAAAAATTGAACTCTTTAAAATATTCCGTAAACCCCGGACATATATCAGTTTCGGGGCAATTGCCGCGATGGTGCTCATTGTGCAGGTGGCACTGAAATTTGACGGAAGATCATATGTTGAGTTTATACTGGGCAGCCTCCAGGAATCACTCGAAATTCCATTCGACAAGATCCTCAATGGGTATTTTATCTGCTTTGTTATCCTGAACCTTCTGCTGATCCACATTCCCTTATTGATTGCTTTGGTGGCGGGTGACGCAGTGGCCGGCGAGGCAAATATGGGAACGCTCCGCTTACTTGTTACCAAACCGGTGAGCCGAACCCAGCTGATGCTCGCAAAGTTTCTTGCAACAACTGTGTATACCGCCATGCTGCTGGCATGGATGGCTTTTTTGTCTTTTCTGCTCAGCGTTTTAATTTTCGGGACAAATGATATGATCGTCGCCAGAAACGACG
>JACMLD010000548.1 GCA_014379785.1 Chitinophagaceae bacterium | reverse complement strand
ATGTAAGATTTGAAAGTCTGGACGGCGAGCCGTTGAATCAGCAGGATGTGATTGGTCTTTACGTAAGTCTCAGTGGTAATTTCAAAATCTGTTCATCCGAATTACTCAATATGTGGGGGGATAAAAAAGCTTATAGTCTGGCGCAGGGGCAGTAGCAAATTTGCAAATTGAGCAAATTAGCAGATGAGCAAATTAGCAAATGTGGGCGCTGCGCGCCAGATGTGGAGAACGTGATGAATGTGGCTCGCTGCGCTTGCGAATGCGTTGGCGGCACGCACACCGTTCATTTCGACTCCCATCGCGAAGCGATGAGGGTGGAGAAATCCCCAGCTATTACTTTCAGTCCTCTTCTATTACTTTTACTGCCGAGTACCGGCTGGGGATGCCTCGGCTTCGCTCGGCATGACTGACACCCTCATATAGGCGCGCAGCGCCCACATTTTCTCATCTGCTAATTTTCTAATTTCCTCAATTTATACTTAACCCACAAACCCAGCCGCATTATGGCTTCCATCGCAATAAGGTTTGTTACGCGAAGCGCCGCAGCGGCACAATGCAATGGTGCCTTTCTGCTGAACCTCTGAACCATCGGATTTTTTTATCACCACCTGTCCGCTGATCAGAAGCGGACCGTTCGGTACACACTCAATGATATTTGAAACATCAGCTTTTTCTGTATTTGCACCGGGCGTCTCTGTCGGTGCAGGCGCTTCCTTGGCGGCCTCGGATTGTTCCGGAGCGAGCGAGGTCTTTATCCGCTCATAACTCAAAGCCTGACTCGGACATTGATCAACTTGTCTGATAATGGAATCTGTATCGGCATTTGCCATCACCACCCAGGGCTTTCGGCGAGGATCAAATACAAGCCCGAGATTCTGCCAGCATTTTTTGGAGTGAATGCATTTTGCCGGTTGCCAGATAACGGTAATATCGTCATTACTGTATTTAAATGTGTCCCTCATTATTTGACATCTTTATATCCGTTTTTTAAAAGCCACTGTTTTACCTTTTCCCGTTGATCTCCCTGAATGATGATCTCTCCTTCTTTCGCAGAACCGCCAGTTCCACAATGGTTCTTCAGCTTTTTTCCGAGCTCCTGTAAATCTTCCTCCTTACCCAAAAACCCGGCAATCACAGTTGCTGCCTTGCCACCCCGGTTTTTTGTCTCCAGCCTCATTCTCAGCTTCTGCTTTTCAGAAGGCAGCGTCTCGCGGTTTTCATTCTCCGGCTCGAACTTAAAACCCGGGTCAGTACTATAAACAAAACCACGACTGTCTGCCTGATTCTTTTTCGCCATTTTCAAAAAATTTTCAAATCAAAGGTACAATGTCCCGGCCAGTGTGTTCTTCCACAAGTACATCGCGTCAGACCTCCAGCACCACAGCTTTGAGACTGAGATCAACACTTTTTGCCTGGTGTATCAAAGCGCCGGCACTGATAAAATCCACTCCGGTGGCTGCATAGTCGGTGATATTTTCGAGATTTATTCCACCGCTGGCTTCGGTTTCAAACTTTCCTTCAATTACTTTAAGTCCCTCGCTGATCATTTCCGGAGTAAAATTATCCAGCATGATCCTGTCGACCTTTCCATATGCCACTACTCTTTTGATGTCATCCAGACTGCGGGTCTCCACTTCTATCTTCAGACCTGGTTTAACACGCTGTACATAATCGTATGCTCTTTCGATCGCCTGCTCTATTCCACCGCAAAAATCAATATGATTGTCTTTCAGCATGATCATATCATACAATCCCATTCTGTGATTCAGGCCTCCGCCAATTTTTACCGCTTCCTTTTCCAGTAAACGGAAATTTGGCGTCGTTTTTCTGGTGTCAAGAAGTCTTGTCCTAAAACCTTGTAATTTTTCAGAATACTGACTCGTAAGGCCGGCGATTCCGCTCATCCGCTGCATGCAGTTTAACACCAGGCGTTCGCACTGAAGAATTGTATGGACCGACGCCTCCACTTCAAAAGCGACGTCGCCAAAAATTACTTTTTCACCATCTTTTTTCTTTGGAAAAAATTTGGACAACGGCTCTTTGAAATGAAAAACAGCGGCTGCTACTTCCATTCCCGCCAGTACCGTATCCTGTTTGACTTTTAATATTGCCCTGCCTTTTGCATCGGCCGGGATACTGCTGAGTGTAGAATGATCTCCGTCTCCTATATCTTCTTTGAGCGCAGCTTTGATGAGGTCGTTGAGCAATTCGGTATCCATCCGACAAATTAAAAAAAAATGACCGTTTTTCAACGGTCATAGTCTTTCAGTGGTTGCAATTTCATCAGTTTTTCGAAAATTCGATTTCCTGCAGGACAAGCTTGTCGTCCTTTTGTTTCATAAGAAGTTTGGTGCGGTAGTCGCCATTTCTGGTGTGCAACGTACCAATGCAGTATTTGGATCCGGTGGTTTCACCCTTATGCCGGATATCAAAATTTTGAACAGTGTTACTTCCAAAAAAATCCCTCAATACCATTTCAGCCTGTGTCCTGCTGTAATTGTCAGAACGATCGGGAAGAGTAATGTCAACCCGGCTGTCGAAAAATCGCGATAATTGATTTGCATTTCCTGATTTCAGGGCAACAACAACATCGTCGATTTCTTCCTTATGAATGGTGAACGAGAAGAGCAATAGGGAGCAACTTACCAAGATGAGCCCCAGGTAGTGTTTCATACATAACTTGATTTAGTTTTTCATAAACGTCTTCGTAGGGGCGGAACGAGTACGCTCTATCATTATCTAAAAATATGCCAAGTTCAAAATTATGTGGACAAATAACCGCACTTACACATGATTCAGGTCATGATTATGTGGATTTTGCCCAAATACACTAGATTTATGCCATGGAAAAGAAGAAAGTTATTCTGGTAATCATGGACGGATGGGGAATCGGAAAAGTAAAATCATCAGACGCCATCGAACAGGCAAATACTCCTTTTGTTGACAGTCTTTATACAAAATACCCGCACAGCACCCTGGTAACCTGCGGCGAGGCAGTCGGTCTGCCAGACGGACAAATGGGAAACAGCGAGGTTGGTCACCT
>JACMLD010000547.1 GCA_014379785.1 Chitinophagaceae bacterium | reverse complement strand
TCTTCCTGAACAGCCGGAAGAGGGGTGCTGTATTCCTTGCCCATGGCGTCTTTCCAGGTGGCAGTATAGTTTCCATCTTTTGCAGGCACCAGCTCGAAACTCCCCATGCCATTATGCGTGCTTAAAAAATCCAGCAGCTTTGTACCCTGCTTGTTTTTTATCTGTCCACTCACCTTAACTGGCATACCATACTGGTCCGTTGCCATAAATGCGATTACGGAAGAAATCCCTGCAACCCATCCGCCGGATTCCGGGAGGAACTGGAGATTGGTTTGTAAAACAGGCCTGGAAGCGCCAGCTTTAACCGGAAGAATAATTCGGATTTGTTTGAGATACAAAAAGCTGGTATCTCCATTGAGCATATTGGTGGTATAGGCGCGAAAAAACACGGGGTCCTTTGCGAAGTTGGCCGCCAGGGCAAAAGAGCCCGCCGACCCCGACTCGATGATCGGACCGGTGTGACGGCTGATAAGAGTTCCGTTTTCATCAATCAGTTCAGCATACAGATTCTTGCTAACAATCGAAGGTTCAATCCCTGTAAATAGGTATGCCTTCCACCAGATGGTTTCGCCGGGATTGTAATAACCTTTGTCGAAATGGACATGGATCTTTTCCTCCGGCAGGCTGTCATGATAGACCTGGATAAGAGAATCTATTTGTTGAGCTCGACCCAAAAAAGATGCGAGAAGGAATATCTGGATGAAAATCAGTCGGATAAAGTTCTTCTTCATTTAATGAAATTGAGAGACAGCGCCTTGCTGCATTTTTGTAAATGTAAATTATCCCGCTAAATTGTAAGTGTAATAAAGACTTAAAAAAAGAGTAAGAAACCCATGGAAATTCAGAAACTCTATCAGCAGTATCGCGACCGGATGCAGAAAATCGCTGACCTCCGCTATTCCAATGCGCTGCTTCAATGGGATCAGGAAGTGTATATGCCTTCGGGCGGAAATGCTGCCCGCTCCCGTCAGATTGCCACCCTGAGTGAGCTCGCCCATGAAATGTTTACAGATGATACAATGAAATCTCTGCTGGCTCAGCTCAGTAATTCCAGCGATCTCAATGAATCTGAAAAGAAAAATATAGCACTGACCAGTTATGATTTTTCACAACAGGAGAAGCTGCCTACCACCTTTGTGCGGGAGCTGAGTGAAGCCACTTCTCTTGGTTTCGAAGCATGGATAGAAGCAAGAAATAAGAATGATTTCAGGGTTTTTGAAAAACAGCTTTCTGTTTTGGTGGAGCTGAAGAAAAAAGAAGCAGCGCTGCTGGGATTCGTCGGCCATCCTTATGATGCACTGCTTAACCAGTATGAAAGAGGAGCAACTGTTGCGATGATCGACAAAACGTTCGCGCGACTCGAACCTCCCCTGAGCGCACTATTGGAAAAAATCAGGTCTGCCACACAGATCGACGACAGCTTTTTACATGGCAATTTCAGCAAAGACCAGCAGTGGAAGTTCGGCATGGAAGTCCTGCGGCAACTGGGTTATGACTTCAACCACGGACGGCAGGACATTTCAGAGCATCCATTCACCGTAAATATGTCGGCAAAGGATGTTCGCATCACCACAAGAATAGATGAAAAAGACTTCAGCAGCATGACATGGAGCTGCGTTCATGAATTCGGGCACGCGCTGTATGAACAGGGCTTGCCGGATGACCAGTATGGACTTCCACTTGGTGAAGCGGTCTCTCTGAGCATCCATGAATCGCAGAGTCGTCTCTGGGAAAACAACGTGGGCAGAAGCATGGACGCGTGGCATTATTTTCTGCCTGTGCTGAAAGGATATTTTCCGGATGATTTCGCTGAGACCGATATTCTGAAGTTCTACAAAGGCATCAATAAAGTGCAGCCATCTCTTATCCGGACAGAGGCCGACGAACTAACCTATCATTTTCATGTAATGATCAGATACGACCTGGAGAAAAAGCTGATTGGAGGTGAATTGAAAACGGCTGATATTCCGGCATACTGGAATGAGCAGTACTCAAAAAGACTGGGGGTAAAAGTGCCGGATGACAAACAGGGATGTCTGCAGGATGTTCACTGGAGTCATGGCAGCTTTGGCTACTTCCCGACATACAGCCTTGGAAGTCTGTATGCGGCACAAATTTTTAGCAGTGCCGTTAAAAACATCCCCGGTTTGGCGGAAAACATAAGAAATGGCGACTACAAACCGTTATCAGACTGGCTGCGTATATCAGTACACCAGCACGGCAGGGAAATGAACAGCGAGGATTTGTGCAGACAAATCACCGGAGAACCTCTTAATATTCAATATTTTCTGGACTATGCTGTTGACAAATACAAAAAGATTTATGAATTTTAGGGTGTTGAAAATCCAATTATCATGAAAAGCAAGCTTTACCTCCTACTCATACTCGTGCTCGCGGGCTTCTCCTGTAAGAAAGCCATCGAAAAACAAAAAACGAATATCATCATAGAGGCCATGACCAATGGCCGCTGGTATGTAGAACTTTATAAGGACAACGGAACCGATGTCACCAGTAACTTTTCCGGTTACGAATTTCAGTTTTACGAAAACAGCACTGTTGACGGCATTGCCGGCGCAGTCACTAAAAAGGGCACCTGGAACGCAGATATCAATAATTATACAATCGTTGCCAGCTTCCCGCAGACATTTGGCCAGCCGCTGACCATGCTCAACTACACCTGGAAGATAACCGATAGTTACCTCGACTACGTGGAAGCCAATACAGTCACAGGTTCCGGCACCAACATCCTTCACCTGAGGAAAAAGTAATTCCTTATCTTTAAGGGTCATTCTCCTTAAAAATAAATGTTGCTAATGAAGAGGGTTTTACCTGTCTTCAAATTCTTATTTGTACTCAGTGTAACCGTGCTCACAGGGCTCGTCGGGTTTTCTCAACTGAAAGCTGATTTTTCATCCGACACTACCCGTGGATGTGCACCCCTCCTTGTACATTTTACTGATCAGTCGGCCGGTAGCCCAATCTCCTGGCGATGGGAACTCGGCAACGGTGTAACAGCCACCACAAAAAACCCGGCAACTACCTATTTCAATCCCGGAACCTACCCGGTCAAGCTCGTTGTTAAAACCGCCTCACAGACAGATTCCATAGTAAAAACCAATTACATCACCGTATACGCTACCCCCGCAGCAAACTTCAGTACATCCCAGGTAACAGGCTGCTTTCCCCTGCCCGTAACCTTCACAGACCTCAGCGCACCAGGCAGCGGGACCATCGTTTCCTGGCAATGGGATTTTGGCGATGGCAATACGGATTCTGTGCAATCTCCGA
>JACMLD010000546.1 GCA_014379785.1 Chitinophagaceae bacterium | reverse complement strand
GAAGAATTTTTATCTCATATTTAAAGAGTCCGTGTCGAATGTGTTGAAGTATTCAGGATGCGGGATGCTGAGTGTTTCGATAAATGTGGAGCATAATATGGTGGTTTTGAAGGTTCAGGACGATGGAAAAGGTTTTGATCCGGAGCAGATGAAAATCTTGGCAGCGAAGTCGTTGTCGGGCAACGGATTGAATAACATGAAGCGCCGGGCATCTGAGATGAAGGGAGAATGCCTGATAAACAGCAGTTCCGGCGGTGGAACCAGTGTTGTGCTGAGGTTTCCCGTCACCTGATTTGGGGATGCCGGAAGCCAATAAAATTGAGGAAATTTGTATTCTAAACCACCGTAATAAACTTATCATCATGGCACTCCGTATCGCAATTTTCGACGACAACAAAAACATTCGTGAAAGCATCGGTATGCTTTTGAAAACTGTGCCTGAGTTTGAACTCGTGGGTTCATTTTCTCATGTCCTCGATTGTGTGGATGATGTAAAGGAATCGCAGCCGGATATTGTACTGATGGATATTGAGATGCCGGGTATGACGGGCATTGAGGCGGTAAAGGCGATCAAGAAAGATCTTCCCCATATTCAGGTGTTGATGCAAACTGTTTTTGAAGACGATGACAGGGTATTTGATTCGATATGCGCAGGTGCGTCGGGGTACATTTTGAAAAATCATCTCAATACGCGGTTGGTTGATGCGATCAATGAGTTACAGTTTGGCGGCTCACCTATGTCGCCTTCCATTGCACGCAAGGTGTTGGGTAAACTCCAGCAGCATTCAGCGGATATTCGTCCGGAGGAGGCACCGGATTATCGTCTCACTCCCCGCGAAAAGGAAGTGCTGGCCTGTATAGTAAATGGTCTCTCCTACAAAATGATCGCCGATCAACTCAATATCAGTTATGAGACTGTCCGCAGTCATGTAAAAAAGATCTACGAAAAGCTGCACGTGGCCTCACTTACAGAGGCGGTCGCCAAGGCGATTAATCAGAGGATAGTTTAGAGAATGTGGGGGAATGTGATGCTCGCTGCGCTCGCAATGTGGGGGAATGTGGGGAAAATACCTGAGGGTCCCCGTCATTTCGACTCCCATCGCGAAGCGATGCGGGTGGAGAAATCCCCAGCTATTACTCCGTGTCCCGGTGGAGGATTCCCCGACTGCGCTACATCGTCGCCAAGGCTTCGATGCACGGAGTCGGAATGACTGCACCTGGCACATTCTCCCACATTGCGAGCGCAGCGAGCATCACATTTTCCCACATTGCGCGAAGCACCCACATCTGCTAATCTGCTCATTCATCTCCCCCTCCCTATTTTCGGTGATTGTCTGTAATACTTAATAAATGCACCTTTGTAAAAATTACGATTAGCCTTTATTCATTTATAAACCTTAGCAATGAAACTTTTACTCCTCATCTCAGCCCTCTTTCTGGCGGGTTTTATAAAAGAGGCAACCCGTCCCGCGACCAATGCATCTGATGCAACAGATTCGGGCAGGAACAAAAGCATCGTTTTCTGCGCTCCGTCCTTTGATCCGGAAAAAGCAAAAGAAACAAAAGCACCTCTTATAAACGGGATAGGAAAATTCAGCTACAAGGTTTCAACCAAATCATCGCTCGCACAAAAATATTTCAACCAGGGCCTCGCTTTGACCTACGGATTCAATCATGGAGAGGCAGCAAGATCTTTTCACGAAGTGGCAAGACTCGATTCCACCTGTGCTATGGCGTACTGGGGACTCGCCCTGGTACTCGGACCGAATTACAATGCTTCACTTAACCCGGTAAGTCTTGCAGAAATCAATGACGCCATTGACAAAGCCGTAAAATACTCCCCACTGGCAAGCACTTCAGAGAAAATGCTGATACAGGCGATGAGAGAAAGGTTCCCAAGAGAGGAAGTGAAGGACATGACGCCTTTCTATGAAGCATATGCAAGCGCCATGAGGAAAACCAGGTCACAATTCCCGGATGATGCAGACATTGCTACGCTTTGCGCCGACGCACTGATGAATCTTCATCCGTGGAATCTGTGGCTCAAAGATGGCTCGGCACAGCCCTGGACCCCCGAGATCATGGATATCCTTGGCAAGGCGGTAAAAAAATTTCCCGATCACCCCGGCGTAATGCACTACTATATTCATGCAATTGAAGCTTCCAGAATTGCTGATGAAGCAAGCCCTGTGGCCGACAGACTGAGAAATATCATGCCTGCGTCCGGACATCTCATTCATATGCCCTCTCATATTTACATCAGAACCGGAGAATATCACAAAGGTGTTTTGGTAAATGAACAGGCATCGGAAGCAGACAGCAGCTATATCGCTCAATGCAAAGTACAGGGGGCCTATCCAATGATGTACTATCCTCATAATATTCATTTTCTTGCTGCATGCGCATATTTTGAAGGGAACACCAAAAAAGCAATCGATGCCGCATGGAATGTTTCAAAAAAAGTGGACCGTCAAACACTTGCTGAAAGTCTCAATTCACAACACTTCTATGTGATTCCATACTATGTGCTTGTACAACTGGCAAAATGGGATGAAATACTGGCTTTGCCGCAACCCGGCGAAAGCCTTAAATATCCGGTGGCGATGTGGCATTACGCAAGGGGCATGGCATTCAGTGCAAAAAATGAAATTGAAAAAGCCTCGACAGAATTCAACTCGCTCAAAGTCGCGGCCGTGGATGAATCGCTTAAAACGGCGCTTATCTGGGAATCAAACAATGCTTCTGATCTTGTCAATATTGCATTCAATGTATTGGGCGCGGAAATAGCCATTGCAAAAAATGATTTAATAGAATCCGAAGCGAGATATCGCAAGGCAATAGAAATTGAAGATCATCTCAATTATATGGAACCACCAGATTGGTTTTTCTCGGTGAGGCATCACTTTGGATACCTGCTGATTAAAACCGGCAAATTTGCAGAGGCAGAAAAAATTTATCGCGAGGATCTGGCAACCTTTCCTGAAAATGGATATGCGCTGATGGGATTATACAATTCTCTCAAGGCCCAGGGAAAAAAACAGGAAGCAAAAGCAGTGAAAGAAAGATTCGACAGGGCATGGAAATTCGCTGATATCAAACTGACCGCCTCACGCGTGAAATAAAATATTCAAAAAGTTCTCAGGGTTATTTTGTGTTTTTAGGGTATAGGGAAATCCCGTCCTTTCCAGGATGGGATTCTTTATCCGTTCAAATCGATTTGAATAGTATGTTGCACCCCATCATCAGCAAGCGTAATGATTTTATCGTCCTGCGCCACCCCATCCACTATCACCCTCATTGAGTCCGCACTGTCTTTTTGTGTAACGACAATACGGTAAACAGTATTCAGATACCAGTAATGAAGTTCAAATGTTTTCCATTCTTCCGGTAGGCAAGGCGAAAAACTCAGCGTATTCCCTACCCTTTTCAATCCAATAAAAGAATGAATAATCAATTGGTACATCCAGCCGGCAGATCCCGTGTACCAGGTCCAGCCACCTTGACCTTTGTGTTTGGGTTCGGCATAAACATCTGCTGCTATCACGTAAGGTTCGGTTTTGTACCTGGCAATTTTTTCTTCACTGCTGGTCCTGTTGATTGGATTGATCATCTGCAATAATTCCCAGGTTCTTTTTTTGTCACCAACAGCCGCGAAAGCCATGACTAACCAGATTGCAGCATGGGTATACTGACCACCGTTTTCGCGTACACCCGGTACATAACCTTTTATATAGCCGGGATTCAGGTTAGATTTATCGAATGGCGGATTAAAGAGCTGGATAATTCCCTCTTCCTTGCGAACGAGGTGGGTATCGGCAGACTGCATTGCGTTCGCAATCCGACTGCTATCTCCGGCACCGGATAATACAGACCAGCTTTGTGCAATGGAATCAATTTTACACTCTTCATTTTCATGCGAGCCGAGTGGTGTGCCATCGTCAAAATATGCACGACGGTACCATTCTCCGTCCCATGCATGTTCCCTGATATTGATCCGAAGCTCTTCTGCTACATTTTTACATTTTATGGCAAAGTTTTCTTCCTTTCTAAGTATTGCCACTTCTGCAAACTTCACCAGTACATCATAAAGAAAAAAGCCAAGCCATACACTCTCCCCTTTTCCATGGTTTCCAACTTTATCCATACCGTCATTCCAGTCTCCCGAGCCTATAAACGGCAGGCCGTGGGCACCAAATTTTAACGCAAAGTCAATTGCTTTTACACAGTGACCATACAAGTCTGCCGTATCATTAGATTTTACAAAAAGGTCATAAAATGAATCCTCCCCCGCAGCCAATTCACGTCCTTCCAGAAAATGTATTTGTTCATCTAATATGGTGGTATCGCCGGTGGCTTCAATATATTTCGAGGTTACATAGGGCAGCCATAAATAGTCATCCGAACAGGTAGTTCGAACACCACGACCTGTGGGGGGATGCCACCAATGCTGAACATCTCCCTGTTTGAATTGCCTCGATGCACACAATACTATCTGTGACCGTACTAAGCCAGGATGTGCGTGCACCAACGAAAGGACATCCTGTAACTGATCTCTGAAACCAAAAGCTCCACCTGATTGATAAAAACCGCTGCGTGCCCAAAGACGACTGGCAAGTGTTTGATAGTTTAACCATCCGTTGGCCAGGATATTCAGTGCAGGGTCAGGTGTATAGATTTGAACAACTCTCAATGTTTTTTGCCAGTAGTCATGCACTTTTTGCATTGCATTATTCGCGGCCTGTGTTCCCTCAGTAGCCTGTATAATTTCTAAAGCATGCTCCATATTTTTGCCGGCACCCAGGCGAAAAATAACCTCATGCGCTTGTTCATCTTCCAAATCAAAGACTACTTGTATGGCACCACAACTGTCTAAAGCTGCACCTGTTTTGCCGGAAAGTCTTACCCTTCTTAGTCCCTCGGGATTGGTAAGTGTCCCATTTCTTCCAATGAATTCAGTTCTGTCGGTAGTAATGGTTTTATGGGTTCCTTCAGCATCAAAAAATGCTATTCTGTTTACAAATTCTGAACTGTAATTGTTGCTAATCAGAATGGCCCCACTGCGCTCATCCAGCTCCGTTATGGTATGACTGTGGTACTTGGTTCGCAAATCCCCCAACACCCAGTCCATGTAACCCGTGGCCGAAATGCGCCGTTGCCTGCCGGATTCATTCCGCACTCTGATAACAATAAACTTCACCGGAGCTTCAATGTCGGTAAACATGGTCATCTCTGAATAAATGCCGTCTTCGCTGTGTTCAAACTTACTATATCCGAATCCATGGCGACTGATATAAGGGGTTGTGCCGCGGCAGGGTAAAGGGGATGGCGACCAGAATCTACCACTTTCTTCATCCTTTAAATAAAAAGCTTCTCCCTTAAGATCGGTTATGGGATCGTTATTCCATGGAGTCAAACGGATTTCATGAGCATTATCAACCCATGTATAGGATAATCCACTTTCTGAAACGATACAGCCGAAGTCAGGGTTAGCAAGGACATTTATCCATGGCGCAGGCGTCTTCTTATCGGGTGTAGTGGTTATAACGTACTCTTTTCCGTCTGCTGTAAAACCACCCAGCCCATTGTAAAATTGAAGGTCGTTTTCTTTTTCAACAGAGCTGTCTATTAAAGGATATGTTTTTACAGGAACAAAAAATGGTAAGGCCGTTTTGCTTTTGATCTTCCTGTTCATTTGCTCCTCCAGCGTACCGAATTTATCAGATATCACAACATGAGCAACTGCTTCAAACAAACTTCTTTCTTCATTCGATATTTGTTCGGCTGCCCTTATAAAGATACCGCCTGGCTTTTCTCTCATTTCAGTACCCAGGCCAGGGGTAATAAGGCTATGAATAAGATTATGAAGTTCCTGTCGGTAACCCCCGCGGTCTTCGTTTAGAATAACCAAATCTACAATGAGACCTTTCAGACGCCAATAATGATGTGCCTGAATCATTTTCTTTACAAGCAGGATGTTTTCTACATTCTCAATCTGGACCAATACAATAGGAATATCTCCGGATATAGAATACCGCCATAATCCGGACTGGCCCAATTTATTTTTGCTAATTACAGCAGGATCTGCCCGGAAACTTTGATTGGAGAAAAGAATGGAGCCCGCAAGCCGTGAATACAATTGTGCATCAGTTTCCACTGCATTCAGCTGTCTTAAGATTACCTGGCTATGGGTCCACGCAAGTTCCAAAACGCGATTGAACAAATGAAAAGCCTGGTATTTATCAATCAGATTGCTGCATCCTTCTTTGGTCTCTGACGCACCGGTAATGATATCTATAGTTACTGATGCATTGCCTTCCAATACAATTCTGTATTGAATGGACACAATCGGGTCGAGCACCGACCCGCTACTGTTGCTTAAGGGTTCGCTATTTCTCACCGCCTGTGGATGGTGTATCGTATTTCCTCTTCCAATAAATTTCTCCCTATCTGTTTCATAAGAAACATTTATAATCTCCGCATTATGCACTTTCATCAGATGAAACATCCAGGGAGTTTTCTCTTCTGTCGATCGCGGTCTGCGTGTACATAAAATCGCATTGCGCAACTCACTGATTTCGGTTTGCACAAAGAGATTGCTAAACGCGGGATGTGCCTCGTCTGCTGCCTGGGCAGCGAGCACGACTTCAGAATAGGTTGTAATTTCGATAACTCTTTTTCTTCTGGAACGGTTGGTGATTTGTACTCTTTTTAGCTGAATATCATCTTCTGGAGATACGACAATCTCTGTATGTGTTTCCAGTGAAAAATCGCGGCGCCTGAATTCTGCCCTGCCCTCAGAAAATACCGCCTCGTAACTTTCTCCCGCCTGCAACGTTGGTTGAAAGGCAGATGACCAGTATGAGCCGCTTTCTAGATCACGAATAAAGCAAAAATTACCCCAGTTGTCACAGGTGATGTCCTCACGCCAACGGGTAATCGCAATATTTTTCCACCGGCTATATCCACCACCTGCGCTGGTAACCATTACATGATAATTGCCATTCGACAATAATTGTATTTCCGGCACAGCAAGGTTTGGTGTATCTACAACACGTATTGACTGATCGCTACCCGGAACGATACTTAAATCACCTGCATGAACGCTTGGAGAGTAGAAAGTGGTGACTCTTGGTATGCGTTCCTGCAACAATAGTAATGTGGATTGCAAATGGACTTCGGATTCAAATCTTTTTTGCATTGGCCGGTTATGCAGCAGGTAGGAAAGTGCAAGAAGAGACATCCCCTGATGATGCGACATGAAAGATCTGATAACGACGCTTTTTTGTTTCTTTTGTAAACGGGTAGATGTGTAGTCAATTGCTTCGTAAAAGCCATAATCCCCTTCATAACCCTCCTCCTTTAGTGTCTGCAGATTGCTATACGCAGCGTTGGGCGCTACCATCAATGCCAGCACAGTAGAATAAGGTGAGATCACGAGATCCTCTCCTAAACCCCTTTTAAAACCGATACCTGGCACACCAAATGACCGATATTGATAATTGAGATGCGCGTCTACCATATTATATCCTGATTCGGACATGCCCCATGGTATTGAATGCTTATTGCCATATTCAATTTGCTTACGTACAACAGCCTTGTATGTTTGATCAAGCAAGGTCTTATCGAAAGTGGGCATTACAAGAAGAGGCATCAGGTACTCAAACATAGAACCGCCCCAGGAGAGCAGCACTGGTGCACCACCCTGACCGGAGAGTTGCCTTCCCAGGGCAAACCAGCTCTCCTGGGGTAACTTTCCTTGCGCTATGCCTACCAGAGTTGTCAACCTGGCTTCAGAAGCCAGCAGATCATAAAAGCTATTATCCCTCCTCCGATCCTCAGTATGATACCCTATCGACAATAAATTCTGCGATCTGTCAAACAGAAAATCATAATCCATATTTGAAAGCTCCATGCAATGCACCGCCAGTGTTTCAATTGTGCGAATAAGTTCCGATGCATAACCGGCTGACGCTGCAATGGCAGTTCTGAATTTTGTAAAAAAATCATTGTCCGCATCATCAGACACTGTTTCGATAAGGTGATTTGCATTTAATAACCGATGTTCTGCAAAGGCGATGTCGTTTAGAGAAGGGATTGGAGGAAAACCAGAAACAAAAGATGCATACTGAGCAGGTATAGATGAAAACAATAGCCATGGAGTCAATGCTGCCAATTGATTTCTCTGTTGAGAAATTTGGTGCAATGCCTTTTGAGACCATTGCCCATGAGGATCAGCCCCGACCTTTAGTGTTGAAATTATGTTTGTAAAGGAAATCTGCAATTGCGACAGATAGTCATCCAGATCCCTGATGCTTTGAAGACTGTTTTTGTGATTCATCTCCAAATCCTTACAAAACTTCAACAGCAATTCATTGTCTGCATCGTTTTCAAGCAAAACAATTACAGTGTCGGACAACCCACTGAAGAAATTTTCATGCAGTATAGCGTCATGGGGCAACGCCAGCAGTCCTTGCTTCAATGTAATCAGATGTCCGGCCATATTACCACTGTCGACGGAAGAAATATATTTTGGCAATAGTGGCGCTAAAGAAATAGTATCATACCAGTTATACAAATGCCCACGGTATTTTTCCATTCGTTGCACGGTATGGACCGTATTGGCGGTACGTTGCAGAAGTTCGGTGGAGGTTATGTACCCAAAATCATAGGCGGAAAGGCTTGATAATAACGACAGCCCAATATTGGTTGGAGATGTGCGGTGGGCAATCCTTTCAACGGGTTCTTCCTGGTAATTGTCCGGCGGCAGCCAATTCTCCTCTGCAGTTACAAATCTTTCGAAAAATCCCCATATTTTTCTTGACAGTCTGCGCAAATAGATGGTTTGCTTTTCAGAAATCGCCATTTTATCCGGGGACCAGGGACGGTTTATCACAAATGCAATTGCGGGAGCGATCATCCAAAAAATCAGAAAAGGAAGCGCAATCAGGAGAACACCGGTATTATAGAAAGTTAAGAAAATATAAACCAGGAGTGCAAACACCGGCTCGAACCACATTACAGCATACGATTTAATAACGCTGTCCTGCATATTCCGGCTTCGGTTATATGGATTCCACTGCAATAAATTCTTTTGAGAAACATGTACCCTCCAGAGCGTACGCACTATAGCATCAATATTTAAGAATACCTCGTAAGGTAAAAATACCAGGTCGAGCATTTGCTGCACAAAATTGTCAAGAGCGGTCCGACTGGTATATAACAGGTGCTGAATAAAAATTACGTCCGAAGGTTTTCGGTACAACTCCCAAAAAAAATTTACCAAAGAAGGCAATACAATAATCAGCGTTACCGTAAGCGTCCAGAACCAGGCAACCGATGACAGCGTCCAACCAAACAAGAGCAGCAACAATTGACATATCGGGATCAGACTGCGACGGATATTATCAAATACCTTCCACCTGGAAATTAAAGAGATGGGGTTCCTGAGTAATTTCCTGTTATAACCAGGAACAAATGGCAACACCCACTTCCATATCTGCCAGTCTCCCCTTATCCATCGGTGCCGACGTTGCATATCTGTATCATACCTATGGGGATATTCTTCATACAATTGTACGTCGCTGATTAAACCTGAACGTGCATAACTACCCTCTAGCAAATCATGACTTAAAATGCGATTTTCAGGAAGCTTGTCTTTCAGCGCCAACTCAAATGCATCGAGATCATAAATGCCCTTTCCTATATATGAGCCTTCTTCAAACAAATCCTGGTATACATCCGACGAGGCCTTTGTGTAAGGGTCCGTACCCGGATCGTTGCCAAACAGGCGTGCATAAATGGAGCTTTCAGTTGCTGGCAAACTATTTGAAACCCTTGGCTGAAGAATACCATAACCCTCTGTAACCCGGTTTTTCTTTTTGTTGTAAACAGGATGGTTTAAAGGATGCGCCATCGTTCCAATCATCTTCCATGCGGTGTCGCGGGGTAGTTGCGTATCGGTATCAAGGGTTATAATGAATTTTATTTCACCGAAGCAGGAAACGTCGCCAACAATCTCAGAAAAACAGCCATCACCCTTTTCGCGCAACAATGCATTGAGATCCCCCAGCTTTCCACGCTTTCTTTCATAACCCATCCATATTTTATTATAGTTATTCCATTTGCGTGGCCGGTGAAAAAGAAAGAAAGTATCGTTGGTTGTTCTGCCGTATTTTTTATTCAACTCAATGATTCCGTTTTTTATGGCAAGCACCAGCGATTCATCCTCGGGCAGATGTTCGGATGCCGCATCTTTAAAATCTGTTAGTAAGCCAAAGTAGAGATTTGCATCACGGTTAGCAAGGAACCTGACCTCCAAACCCTCCAACAAATTATTGATTGCTTCAATCCCCGTGATAAGTGAAGGTATCACTACCATTGTTTTTGTCTCGGAGGGTATTCCTTTGGAAAAATCCATCCTTGGCAGAAGCGTTGGCTTTATTAAAATGGTACTGAACCAATTTACCAGCGAAATGGCAAACCGGGTGGTGGATAACAAAGCCACAAAACAGACAGCTATAATAACCGGAGCAGAAAGATTCTCTTTGGCAACCTGCGCTATCAGTAACCAGCAAATAAGAAATGTGAGAATGCTTATGCTGCCAAGGTAAACTGGCAAGGGATGTCTGTTTCGAATCCTGCTGCATCTTTCCGAAATGCTGATCTTAACATTGGCAGCGTTTGCTGTAGCATTATAACCCTTACCTCTCAGGTAATAGCCTACATGTGACTGTTTTGGATTGTTGTTTGATGCCGCGTCTTTTGCGGCTTGCAAAACACTTTCCGCCACTACCTGTTCTGAAGATTTGCTCTTATATGCTATTTTTTCAACAACGTGTCTGTACTGATCACGGGTATGAAAATCCATTTTCCCGTATATACCACCAATATCCTGGCGAAGGGTGGCTTCCACTATGCTCGTTTCTTCTACAAAATCTCTCCAATTGGTAGTGCTTAAAAAGCGGAAGCTGCTGATGCAGTTACTTACAGATACTTGTGTAGCAGCCTGGTTTTGATTGTCCAGTTGTATAAGCTGACCTGTTGTTACTCCTAGCTCAGCAAGCGTTTGCTCAATCCAGTTTAGTGGTAAGGAAAGTGTATTGCCCTTTTCAAGTAAACGCCTGTTTAATTCTGCTACAAATGTGCTTTCCATTGGCGGCTCCGACCTTGCCATATCAGCGATAACCAGGACCAGGTTCTTTGGGTTTTTTTCCGACACTTCTATCATTTCATCCGCCCATCGGTTGGCAAGTGTTCTATTGGCAATCTCTTCTGCAATGAGAATTGAAAGCCGCCTCAAATTTTCTATCAATCCTAACCTGAGCATGATAGGAATTGCCCACAACTCCCCAAGTTTTAGTTTATCGACGGTCTGGTAAGCATTTACAAACCCGGTTAATTTATCCATGTCCACATGCCCATCACTGTGCGAAATGATTTCTACGGCCATATCATACACCCGCGGCAGGCGGGCTAGTTCACCTTTCAATAACCGTGGCAATGTTTTGCTATACCCTTTGGGCAAATGTTTTTTGCCAGTATAAATCTGTTCTTCAATCAGGTAAAAATTATCTACCAGCCACTCGGCTGCGGGGGAAATGCGGTTGTTTTTCTTTAGGTTGTCAGACACCAGTGCATACACTTCCAGTAAAATATGCTCATTGTCTGCGAGCCGTTCCAGTAGTTGTTCTGATTTTTGATTGTAAACGAGCTCATGCCTTTTAGCAATCGTTACGGCATGCTGTTCCAATTTTTCCCTGGTAAATATTTCGGCTCTTAAAGGGGCTCTTTCGTTTATGTAACTAAGATTATTGTTTTCACCGAGGAAGGGATCTATGATATTTTTCTTCAGTTTTGCAATAGCCTGTGGCAGTAATTCTATCAGTTCTTTGTTTTTATTTCTCCACGAGACTTTCATCACTTTTATTATTTAGGTATGTACTCTCACATTCTTCAATTTAAGCTTTATGAACTATCTATTGGTGGATTAAAAGACTTTAATGCAATTTTGGTTCCTGAAAAAGTGAATTCTTAAGACTAAAGTGTTAGCCACGCGGGGTAGATCGATGAAAGAGGTAAATAAAATTTTTAGAAGTGGGTTCTTTTTAAAACCCAGGGGTTTGCCACGACTATAACTTCAAAAACCTTGCAGTCCGGATTGTCCCATCCTGCATATTCAGTCTTACGACATAAGTTCCACATGGCAAATGGGAGACAGGGACCGATAAATTCGATGTAAGAAATGGAGATGAAAAAACAACGGCACCCGTTGAATGAAAGATTTCGCTTGTAAACAAACGTCCACCGGTAGACCGGATATAATATACGCTTGTAGCAGGATTGGGATAGGTTAATATCTGAAGATCCCCGGGAGCCGGCTGCAGCGTTCTCACAGGTGAATAATTTATCCGTCCGGCCTTGTCGACCGAACTGATGCGATAATATACAGTGCGTGTTATTATCGTTGGATCTTTGAATGAATATTTTTGTGTAGGAGTGAGCGTCTGCCGAGAAGGCAAAGAGCCAATTGACTGATAGATAAGACCATCCTCACTTTTTTCAATATTATAAAACTGCGAATCCCTTGCATCCGCAACGCTCCATTGCAACATTGCAAAATTTGCTGATGCGGACGCCTCAAATGACAGGAACTTTACTGCAAGCAATGAAGACTCCTGCACAGTTGCCATAGCACCCAGCGCACTTACGTCGTTATAATT
>JACMLD010000545.1 GCA_014379785.1 Chitinophagaceae bacterium | reverse complement strand
GACCACCACTTACTACCACTTCGGCCTCACTGAGCGGCACTTCACCCGTTACTTTATTGACCGAAACAACTTTTGTTTTTGGTGCATCCACATTGGCTGTTATCTGCACCACTTCGGCAGCCCCGTCACCGGTTTTCACCTGGTAAGAATTCGGATTCAACGAAATGATTTTGATAGCAGATTTAATGGTCAGGTTTACAAATGCCTTTCCGCTGAATACTGATTTTTTCACAACAAATCCATTGCTGGTCTCAGGCAGAGCAATGGCGCCCGCTACCAGACCGGCTTTCAGCCTGGCCGACAGCCTGGGAGCAACCGCCTTGCCATCTACATTGTGTGAAAATATTACGATGTCCGAACCACTGGTACTCACGGCGTCAGCGACGACTTTTGTAAAAGCCTTCGCATCGAAATGATCAAGCGCAGCATTGTTTGCATGAAATACTTTCTGTATCCCATACTTGCCAAGGGCGGACAGATCATCCTTTACCGAACCCAGTACAAGTCCGGCCGCTGTAGTACCCAGTTGCTGCGCAACCGCTGAACCGTAACTCATTGCTTCAAAAGAAGCTTTCTTTATTTGTCCCTCAGACTGATCAATAAATATCAATACAGGCATAAGTTGAGATTAATTATTGAGAAATTAAATGGCCTTTGCTTCTTCATGAAGCAATCTTACAAGCTCAGCCGGGTTGTCCGCCGGAATCATTTTCACACCAGCTTTTGCAGGTGGCAATTCGAAAGCCGCTACAGATGTCAATGCATCCACGGCCACCGGCTCCACCACTTTCAATGGCTTTGTCCTGGCGCCCATAATGCCTTTCATATTTGGAATTCTCTGCTCCGCCATTCCTTTCTGACAACTCACCAGCAATGGGAGAGAAGCTTCTACCAGCTCTTCCCCGCCTTCGATTTCGCGGGTGAGCTTTGCAGCGGAACCATTCAATTCAAATTTCGTTGCAAGTGAAACATACGCAAGGTCGAGCAACTCAGCAACCATTCCACCAATGGATGAACCATTGTAATCGATCGTCTCTTTGCCGGTCATAATGAGATCATAGGCGCCCTCCTTTGCTACCGCAGCTATCTGCGATGCAATGGTAAAGCTGTCCTGGCTCTCTGTATTCACCCTGATGGCCTCATCACCACCCAGCGCCAGCGCTTTACGGATGATGGGGTCTGCATCGGCAAGGCCGACAGTAATAAGATGTATGATAATCGAACTGTCTTTTTCTTTCAACTCTATAGCTCTTACAAGGGCATACCATTCGTCGTACGGATTGATGATCCATTGTACACCGTCTGTCGCGAATTTCGTATTGTTATCTGTGAAGGCTATTTTTGCCGTTGTGTCCGGCGTTTTGCTGATACAAACTAAGATCTTCATTGGCAACCTTTTTAAAAAGTGCAGAAATAAGTTGTTTATGCAACTAACACAAAGATAAGAGAACCGGCGATAGGTTGTATGCCTCCGATAAAAAAATCTTTGAAAAAAATGGACAGAATTGCAAGGATAAAAGAGATGATGGTTGCACAGCCCGGAGACAGCTTTCTAAAGCATGCACTGGCCCTCGAATACGTAAAAATGGGAGAGGATGCCGCAGCAAAAATGCTTTTTAAATCAGTACTCGAAAATGAACCCTCATACCTGGGCAGCTATTATCAGCTCGGCAAACTGTTGGAGCGGCAAAACCTGGAGGCGGAAGCTGTAGAAACATACAGAAAGGGCATGACGATAGCGGCCAGCCAGGGAGATCAGAAAACACATGCCGAACTGCGCTCGGCCCTCGAAGAAATTACAGAATAGCACCACCCATGAATCTCTTGCACACTTTCATCACATTCATCAAAACTGAAAACCTTTTTCAGAAAAATGACCACCTGCTCATTGCGGTAAGCGGTGGTGCAGACTCCGTTGTTCTCTGCGATCTCTGTCATAGTGCGGGATTTGCTTTCACCATCGCACACTGCAACTTCCAGCTCCGCGCAGAAGAAAGCGAAAGAGATGAAAAATTTGTGCGCGCGCTCGCGTCCAGATACGGTGTACCCATTGCCGTTAAAAAATTTGACACAGCAAACTTTGCGGATTTGAATAAAATTTCCATCCAGGTAGCAGCCCGGCAACTTCGTTATGAATGGTTTGCGGTGGCCACTGATCCTGCTCCCACAGCCATTCTTACGGCCCATCACCTCGACGACAACATCGAGACCCAGATGATGAATTTTTTCAAAGGCACAGGCGTGATCGGCCTACGCGGCATCCTGCCCGTAAACGGACTCATCAGAAGACCATTGCTTTTCGCGGCAAAAAAAGACATCCTGAAATACGCCAGCCAAAACAACCTGGAATGGGTTGAAGACAGCTCAAACGAACTCAACAAATACACCCGCAATTTTTTTCGCAATGAGCTCATCCCTTCAATCCAAAAAGTATTTCCACAGGTTACCGCAAACCTTGGTAAAAACCTGGCACGCTTCCGCGATGTAGAACTCCTATATCGAGACGCCGTAAATGCGCAAATCAAAAAACTCGTGGAAAGAAAGGGATCAGAAATTCATATTCCTGTACTGAAACTCAAAAAATCCATTGCCCCAGAGACGCTGATTTTTGAGATTACCAAATATTATGGCTTTTCACCAGCTCAGGCAACAGAAATAAATTCTTTACTGGAAAGTGCTACCGGCAGCTATATCGACTCAGCCACACACCGCATTTTCAAAAACCGGCAATGGCTGATCATCGCGCCATTGTCCGCCCCGGACACATCTTATATCCTCATCGAAAGGGAGGAAACCCTTGTGAATTTCAAACAAGGCGAAATTCATATCGAAACAAAAGAAGCAGGGCAATCGCCTTTATCAGCTGACAAAAACATTGCTCAGTTGGATCTGAAAAATATCCGGTTTCCACTGTTGCTGAGAAGGGCAAAAGCGGGCGACTATTTCTATCCGCTCGGAATGAAAAAGAAAAAGAAAATAGCCAGATTTCTCATCGATCAGAAGGTTTCGAAATCTGACAAGGAAAAAATCTGGGTAGTTGAATCCGGCAAAAAAATCATCTGGATAGCAGGACACCGCATCGATGACCGCTTCAAGATTTTGCCCGCATCCAAAACCATTCTCACGCTGACCTATAAAGTCTGGAAATAATATTTTACACTCGAAATGAAATCCTTCAGGAGATTTGTTTTGGCAAGAAAACTGCCGAAGACAATCAGAAAGGACAAGCCATACAACGCCCCCCAGATATGCGCTGAATGGTTGATATTGCCACCTCCACGCTTGTCCAGATAGGATGAAATAACCAGGTAAAGTAATCCAAAAACAAAACCCGGAATCCCCAGACCCGGCAAAAAGATAAGACTGAGTTTCATAGTGGGCGCCAGAAAAATAAACGCGAATACGACCGCCGCAACGGCACCTGAAGCACCCAGACTCCTGTAATTATAGTTCTCCTTATTTTTCGAATAAGTGGGAAGCAGACAGAAAAACAATGAAGAAAGATACATGAGAAGGAAAAGCCATTTCCCGTATTCCCCGAACGCCGCACGAAATTGTTGCTCCACTGCCTCTCCAAAAATGTAAAACGAATACATATTGAAGATCAGATGAGCGTAATCAGCATGAATGAAACCGCAGGTGAAAAATCGATAATACTGACGATCGTGGTAAACTGCAGGTGGATCAAAAATCAAATCATCCATCACCTTCTGATTATTGAAGGCGACAAATGATACCAGACAGGTAATAATGATGATGATAAGGGTAAAGGAGATCATATTCTTTTTTAGGAATGATGGTATTTTTCGTTTCTCAAGATAGTGCAAGCCCGGTAAACCTGTTCCGCTAAAATGAGTCGAACCAGCTGATGCGGAAATACCAGCATCGACAACGACCACTTATAATTCGCCCGCACACTTACCGGTTCATCTACGCCATATGCGCCGCCAATCAGAAAGACGATTTTCCGGACACTCTCATTGGCCCTTGCCTGTATAAATGATGCAAGGGCTTCCGAACTCATCTGCTTTCCTCTTTCATCCAGCAGCACCAAAAAATCTTCTTTCTGCAACGCTCCCAGGATTAGTTCGCCCTCCTTTTTTTTGAGCTGAGCCTCCTGCATTACTGAACTGTTTTTCGGTGCGCCCAGCAATATCCATTCCACCGGAAAATATTTTCCGATGCGTGCAGTGAAATCTTCGACACCGCCTTTTATATAGTTCTCATGTGCTTTTCCTACCGACCAGAACTGAATTTTCATAAAACAATTTAGTAAAAAAAAAGCCCCGCAGTAGTTGCAGGGGCTTTTACGAATTGCTTATTTAACAATTATTGTTCTTTCTCGAGTTTGATACTTCTCACCGTACCATCTGCATTCACCAGCTGGAGAATATAGATACCTCTTGCGAGAGACGAGACGTTGATTTCGTATACAGTGCCGCTGGTAGCGCCTGTTGGCTGTTCCTGAATCAGACGCTGACCTGCCATATTGTAGACAGAGATTGATTTCAGCACCTCACCGCTTTGTATCACTACTCTTCCTTTCGTTGGATTCGGATACACAATCAGCTGCAGGCTCTTGCCAAATATCACTGACTTCACAATTGATACTTTGAACTTATCGTCGATATCAACCTGTTTGAGTCTGTAGTAGTTGATACCCTTCACTGGTACGTTGTGCGTAAAGCTGTATTGTCTTTCAGCATTGCTGTTGCCAAGGCTGTTGACAGTTCCAATCTTAGTCCAGTTGAGACCGTCAGTGCTGTGTTCAACTTCAAAATATTTGTTGTTGATTTCACTTGCAGTCGTCCAGCTCAGCACAGCTTTCTCACCCTGCTTGATGACTTTGAATTCTGTCATGTCAACTGGAAGTGAAGCAGAACCCACCAGCAAAGTAATGAGCGTAAACACCGCATTGTTTGGCAATGTAATGCCAGTGAAGCTCACTTTTGTGGCAGTTACAGAAGCCGGTGCTATAAATGTCTGCGTTCCGGTTGTGTAGTTGCCATCGCCGTCATTGTCGATCATCAGGCGATAGTTGTTCACGATATTTCCTCCGGTAAATACAAGACCTGTTCTGTCGATGCTCAGGTTTACTCCACCTACTGCGCCGGTGTTCCTCACTTTCCAGTTTCTTGGAAGGCGTCTTGAACCTACTGTAACCAATGGTGCCTGCCCGTTCTGAATCGTAGTCTCAACCAATACATCGTTGTTATGTCCGATGACCAGGAACTGATTATTGGTGAGAGATGCCGCACCAAGTACCAGGTTGCCCTTGGCATTCTGGCCGGTACCATCGCCACTGCCTGAATTCACGCTGTTTGACTGAAGCTGTGAAAGCAAGGTCACATCATCGCGACCAATACCAAACACATCATACTGATAGGCAGCGAGACCGTTCCAGTAAATCGTGCCATTGGATGACAGGTAGTTACTTGGACTTGCATTTGAACCCAGAGAAATACCGTATTTAAGTGCGAGGTAAGATTCTATTCGTCCCTGCTCAGATGCCGACAGCGCTCCGTCGAGCATGTATATTATTTCAGCTACTCTTGCATTCAAAGTATTTGTGCCGTCACTTCCAATTGTCATGCTGCTGCGGTCACCCGTGAAGGTGGTGCCGGTGTCGATTCCCGACATCAGCAAACCATTTTTACGAATATCCTGTTTGTTTCCGTTTGGAGTGTTGTTTGTTACATCCTTGCTGAATGAGAAAAGGAGAGGCTGGCCGATTTCTGCCGGAACATATGGAGTCGTCACGCGATTGATTGGCGTAGCACTTCCAGCTTCAAATGACACATTTACTGTTGTAGGTGTAAATATGTTGACCATACCGTTCGACTCACCCACAGGTGTTGCGTTTGTTTCTCTCAGGAATGATGCTGTCTCCGCAACGGTATTCCTTGGTGCGAGAACAGTAAACGTATGCAATCCATTATGTGTGCCGAGTCTGGAGAAACCTTGCTCAGCAATGAGCTGATTGGTTCCTGTTCCAGGGAAGTTGATGATAGGGTTGAAGTTGATATTGT
>JACMLD010000544.1 GCA_014379785.1 Chitinophagaceae bacterium | reverse complement strand
GTAGTCGGCACCCAGTCTGGTCTGAATAAATCACTCTTAGGGTTCAGATAAGTAGTTCCCAGGTTGGTTCTTCTTGGCTCACCCAGCAAACCGCCCCACATTAATCCGGTTGAAAAAATAAGCACTCCTATTGTCCATAGATAAGGGATGATTACATTCACTGCCGGCATAAAGATTTTCCGTCCGCTCAACTTGGAGTACAAATATGTGCTCATGCCGATGATTGCAAGAAACACCGGTCCGGCAACGGTCATGTGAAAGTGACCGGGCAACCATGCGGTGTTATGAATGACAGTGTTTAACTGGTAGGATGCGTTTACGATTCCGGTGAGTCCGCCAAAGATGAAAAGGATTAAGCCGGAAATAAGGTAAGCGAACATATAATTGTTGGTATCGAAGTAGGGCAATTTTTTCATCCATCCAAACCATCCTTTGGAGCCTCTTTTGCGGCCGGCATATTCCAGAGAAGCTGCGATGGTAAAAGCTGTGATGAAGCTTGGTATGGCAACCCCGAATGTCAGCATGCCCTGAAAGAATTTTATGCCTTGTGTAATTGAAGGATCACTGTACTGATGGTGCACACCGACCGGCACAGAAAAAAGGAGAAATAAGAACAGTGCAATTCTGCCTGCGAGATCAGAATACAACTTGCCGCCTGCCAGTTTTGGCAACATGGTATAAAACATGATATAGGCCGGCAGTAACCAGAAATAGACAAGCGCGTGTCCAAAGAACCAGAACAGTGTACGGGCAAGGGTTACATTAACCCCAGCCGTCCAGCCCATGGCCCAGGGCAGCAGCAGTACCAGCACCTCATATGCCACCGCCAATGTGCAGACGAACCAGATTACAAAATTTATCAAGGTGCCCAGTACAGCCAGTGGCGTCTTAGTATCAGGATTTTGTTTTTTCCATTGCACATACATCTTTGCCCAGTTAAAAAACGGGACCCATGAACCGATGATCAGCAATGCCGCACCCAGGTAAAAGAGTGGATGCGCTTTCAGCGGAGGGTAAAATGTGTAGAGTACGGAGGCTTTTCCTGCGAGCATGGCCCAGGCTGCCATTACGGTGCCTGTGGTCATCAGCGCAAAACTTGTCCACGCAATTTTTTTATTCGGCTCTCTTTTAAAATAAAATGCCATGGTGGCGTGTCCGAAGGCCACTGCAAAAAAAGTGGTCAGTACTACTGCGTTGATCACACCATGCAGTGTTAAGCCCTGATAGTATTCCAGTTTGAGAAAGGAGGCCTGGCGCAATACCCCGGCTCTGTAGATGGTCTGCATCAGACCATGATAGATGCCCAGAGTCAATAGGGCAACCGGAATGGAGAGTTCCCAGAAAATTAATCTTTTGAATGATCGGCTGACTTGCATTGTTGGTTTATTTTGGTCGCGGAAAGTTGACAATTACCTGTGCTTTCATATTCTGATGTCCGAGGCCGCAGTATTCATGACAAATGATATCGTATACGCCGGGTTTATCAAATCTGACGGTCGTTTTGTTGATGTTGCCGTATATCGCCATCATGTTGATATTTTTCTCGGTTATATTGAAGCCGTGCACCACATCCTTTGATGTAAGAAAGAAATCTACTTCGCTTCCTACCGGTATATAGATTTCTGATGGTTGAAATGACCACATCTGTGCGACCGCGAACACCTGGTAAGTGTGTTCATCCAGTTTCACCAGTTTGGGCTCGGTATAAGCCTTGTCATAAGGAAGGCATTCCGGAAGGTCTGTTTTGTATTTTCCCTTTGCGTATAAAATGGAAAAGACAAACAGCGCCAGGAGCAGGCCGGTAATGACGAGTACACGTTTTTCAGCTTTATCAATAATGTTTAACATATTCTGGAGGGGTTAGCTTCTTTGGATCATCAGGAAGTAAATTCCAAACCATATCACGAGGCAGAGGGCAACCAGCAGGATAAAAAAGGCAATGGCACCTGCAGGGAAAAATGCCGGAGTGGGTTGCGGCGGAACTTTTTCAGGCCCTGGTTTCTTGAGTTCTTGATCATGCATTGGGATGGTGTCCATGGTTGTGATATTTCGTTCACAAATGTATCGCGGCACACTTGCGCGTTGCATGACTAAAGGGAAGGCAGCAGGGTGATCCTTATCAGGATCAGAGCTGACGGTTGTCAGCTTTTGAAGGAGGAGTTATTTGTAAGCATCAGCGGTCTTCGAGCTTGTAACGCTGGTTGAATGCCCGTTCCAGTGCTTCGCGGTGATCGGGATGCGCAATGCTGATCAGGGCCTTGCCCCGTTGTTTGAGGCTTTTGCCGAACAGGTTTACTATGCCGTACTCCGTGACCACCCAGTGAATATGTCCCCTGGTGGTGACGACGCCCGCGCCTTCTTTGAGATAGGGCACGATGCGTGAAGTATTTTTTGAAGTAACGGATGGCAGCGCTATGATTGGCTTGCCGTCTTCAGACAGCGATGCTCCGCGCATAAAATCCATTTGTCCGCCGATGCCCGAATACTGGTATGTACCGATCGAATCTGCACAGACCTGACCGGTAAGGTCTATTTCTATCGCGCTGTTGATGGCGGTTACTTTTGGATTCTGCCTGATAATGCTCGTATCATTTACGTAGGCAATGTCCATTACCCTTATCTGCGGGTTGTCGTGCACAAAGTCATACAGTCTGCGTGTTCCTGCCATAAATCCCGTCACTGTGCGGCCTGAATTTAATTTTTTGAGGTGATTTGTGATGACACCTTTTTCCAGCAGCGGAATGATTCCGTCTGACAGCATTTCGGTATGTATGCCCAGATTTTTATGGTTGAAAAGATTTTGGAGCACCTGGTCCGGTATGCTGCCAATGCCCATCTGCAGGGTTGCGCCATCCTCAATCAGCGAGGCAACATTTTTTCCGATTGCTACAATTGCGGGGGAGGCCTTTGTTGAATAATCTACTTCCGGGAGTTCCGATTCTTCCCAGACCATATAATGGATCTTGTCTTTATGCAAAAATCCGTCGCCATGTGTACGCGGCATTTTTGGATTGACCTGCGCAATGATTGTGCGCGCTGTTTCAACAGCAGCCCTGGCAATGTCAACCGAAGTACCCAGCGTGCAGTAACCATGAATGTCTGGTGTCGACACCTGGATAAGCGCTACATCGATTGGGAGAATATGTTTTCGGAACAATTGCGGAATCTGGCTTAGAAAGATCGGGACATAGTCGCCGGCCGGGCTATTGACCACCGCCCGGGTGTTGGCCGATACAAAGAGTGAATTAAAATAAAAACTTTTACGGAACTCCGGTTGCGTGAAATCGAGGTCTCCCAGATTGGTTATACTGACGAGCTCCACATCGCGCAGCCGGTCATGCATGGACAGCAGCGTTTTCACCATTTTAACGGGCGTTGCCGCACTACCGTGAATAAACACACGGTTGCCCGACTCCACACATGCCAGGGCTTCGCTGTGTGAAACATACTCCTGCTTTTTTAACATAGGTCTATCATTTTTTCAGCTCAGCAGCCTTGACAAACAGGATATTGTTTTCAAGATGAACGTGCATGTGCAGGTCTTCTTCAAATTCTTCCAACAGCTTATAGAAGGCCTTGTAACTTGCGCAGCCATTCTCCGGCACATGATAATTGTTACTCAGCATTCTTATTTTTTCAAGGTGCCCGCCCACTACCTCATGTTCCATTTCCATTACCGCAATGGACTCCAGAATGGCATCCGGACCACCCGTATCAGCGTGGGCATCATCGGGACTGGGATTCGCCAGGCTTTTTATATATGGGAAAACTATTTTTTCTTCCTTCATCATATGCGTATTCATTTCCAAACTGATTTTTTCTATCAGTTCGGCAATACTATTCAGCTCAGGTTGTTCACCGCCATGAACAGAAGCAACCTTTTCTGAAAACATTTTCAATTCAGGCAAGGTTTTTCTCACATAAGTGTGATGCACATTGACAATATAATCCGACAGGAAACCAGGTGTCCAATCATTAAAAGAAAGTGGACGTGAGTGCGGAATGCTATCGGCCTGCTGCAATGCCTTCTCTACTTTGGTCACGTCAAGTCCCTTTTCAGCGCATGCTTCCTTTACGGTCTTTTTTCCACCGCAACAATAATCCAGTCCGTATTCTTTGAAGATGTTTACTTTTCGCAGATCCGCCGCGGCGAGTTCGCCCAGCGTAGGGTCTATTTCGTCTTTCAACCTCTTAACAATGCGAACCTTCCACCATTCGGGTCCCTCCTCAAGATAGGTCCAGGAAAATACATTGCCCCTTTTACCCAGGAGCTGGTAGTAAAGTGGCTTGGGATCGTGATCATTCAGAATGGTCAGACTTGTGCCTTCTGCCAGATTATCAAAGCGCGCAAATATTTCAGGATGCTTTTGTCCGGGTTGAAGTTCGGTCACATTCAACACATTTTCTTCACTGAGCGTTTCCATACATTATCATTTAATTTTTTAAAAAAACTACATGTCTTTTTTATTGAATGCTGTCACGGCCCACCAAAGCGGCAGGATGATCCACAACAGCATTATAGAGCCGGTGAACAGCATACCTGCCCCGGTGCCAAAAAAGTTTTTATACAAGGCGCCGGTATAGCCCATCAGGGCGCTGACGTCCATCTTTAACATGATCGAAATCCGGGCCAGATCGATCGGGTTCAACGCAGATAGCAGCAGTGTGAATTTTTCCATTGGGTAGTCGCTGAATGAAAACAAAACCAGCAATACCAGGCCATCGTAAATCAGTGCGAAATAAAACCACAACAAGAGTGTAAAACCGATGCCCCGGGCCTTGTCCCTCGACTTAACGGAAGCCAGAAAAGCGATGGAGGTAAAAATCAGTGTTAAAGCGCCACCGGCAATCAACAGCGCAAAACCAGTATCGTTAAAGGAGAATATCAGTACCGGAACGCCAACTCCAAAAGCGAATGCGCATAAAAGTGAAACGGCTACCCCGGTGAATTCACTCAGCAGAATGCGTTTCCTGCTCAGCGGCTGTGACAACATCAACTCGATAAATTCGTAAGAATTGTAATAATGAATAGTGGTAAAAATCATCCCAATCAATGGAACAACAATCAGTACGATATTCAATAAACTCAATATGGCCTTGCTTTCATTTTCTTCCAACTGAAAGAGACTGAAGGAAACAACAAACAGGAAAAGCGCGTAGGTTATCACAACCTTGTTTCTCAGGATATCATAAAGCACATATCGTATTAGCCGCGTCATACGAATTGTGCTTTTAATTCATGTTTCATGATGCTTGCGATGGCTTTACCGAGTTTGTCCTCTCCCGTTTCCTGCCTGAGTACGTCGATTTGTTTCAGAAATATCATCTTCCCATCCTGCATATACATTACGTGTGTGGTCAACTCATCCAGATCACTCAGGATATGAGAGGTCACAAGCACCAGTTTTTGTTGTGATCTGGCATCCTGTATTTTTTCCTTGAGTATTTCTGTCGACAACGGATCAAGTCCGGCGGTGGGCTCATCGAGAATCAGGATAGCCGGATTAAAGTAGAATGCGAGCGCAGCGCTTACCTTCTGTCTTGTGCCACCGCTCAAAGTGCGCATCGGCTTGTCAAACATCGGCATCAGGCGAAATTTTTCGAGCAATTCTTTGTCCAGCTGATTTTCCGGCATTATCCTTATGTTCTTCATCATCCGGAAGAGTTCACCTACCCGCATATTGTCTGGATACCGGCCGATCTGGGGCATATATCCAATTTGCTCCCTGTAAGATGGATCATTGCTGATCATCTGCCCGTTTACATAGATGCGCCCCTCATCTGCAGTGACCATGCCGAGTATACATTTGATCAGGGTTGTCTTGCCTGAACCATTCGGTCCAATCAAAGAAATCACATTGCCATTACCAAACACCACATTTATATTGTCCAGCGCCTGCAACTTTCTAAACCTTTTATTCAACTGTTCTATCCTTATCATAGTTTATTGGGCTTCATCATGGGTGCCGCATCTACCAGGTTTTCAGGAGTGAGGCTTGGAATTGCCTTTTCGGCTTTGTCGAGCAATTTGATCATAAAGCTGTTCATGAGCATGATAGTGGTTGGATTCTGTTCTACTATCATTGCATACATACTCACCGGATGATAGGGCTTGTCTCCAATCCCATCCCGGTTAATATCATAGGCTTCATATTTATCCCAATAATTATTATTAAAAGTGTTCAAAGATTTATCGCCATTTGTTGCAATATCAAAAGAGTTGCCGAAGAAGTTATTTTTATAAAAAGTATTGTCATCACAACTGGCCTGGACCTTAAAAGCCCAGCCATTCGCTTTAAACGTATTCTTTTCAATCATGATACGACTGCTCCCTTCCATATGAATAGCTACGGTATTTTCTACGAACCGGTTATTCTTTATATGGCTGTCGGAAATATCTTTTAATAAAATACCATATGCGCTGGGTCCCCAATTGTTTTCAAACAAATTGTTTTCCATCCTTACGTTTCTCGTATACATCACGGCAACCCCTGCGCCATTATTCCGAAAGGTATTGCCTAGATAAGCGTCGTCATTTGAAAACATAAAATGGAGACCGTACCGGATATTCTTCTCACTCACATTTTTGCTTATGGTGGAATGTGTCACAAATTCAAAGTATATTCCGTCCCGGTGGCCCTGGATGGAATTGCCTTCAATTTTCATGTTCCCGCATTTCCAGAGATGTATGCCATTGCCTGAAGAATGCTCTGACTTATTTGTGCCAACAATTTTATTATTTCTGATGGTCGAGAAGGTAGAATTGGCAATATGAATGGCAAAGGATGCCTTTTCTATGATGTTCTGCTCGATCCTGATATTTGTTGCATCGACTATTTTCAATGCTGCATAGTCATTCATGGATGAATAGCCTGCATTTAAGAAACGGATGCCTTTTATCGTCACATTATGCCCGGTAATGGTGAGTATTTCATTTTTTTGAAGGCCGTCTAATACGGGCATCCCGATTCCAATAAGCGTGATAGATTTACCGATTACAATATTTCCTTCGGCATAAGACCCTTGCTTCAGCAGGATGGTATCGCCATTTTTTGCCAGCTCTACCGCGCGTTTTAATGCATGTATTGGCTGGTCTTTTCCAACAACGATGGTGTTGGCAGAAAGACAGTTTACTGAAAAGAAAAATATGAGAATGAGAATACTTTTCACTTGATTAGAATATTGTAAAGTGTGGCCCAGTTCGTGGTGCGGCTTCCCTCTATCTCAGTAGATTTCTTTTTAGCCTCCGCTTCTCCGCGAAATGCGGCAGCGTTGCCGCCCATCGGGCTTTTCAACCTGCTGCTGACAACAAACTCAGCGTTACTCACTTTTATGAAGTCATTCTGGTTATTGTAGTTTACAAACAGCGTTTGGTGGATATCGTCCATTTCGACACCTCTTCTTTCGAGAAAGACAGCGAGACAATGCACGTCGTCAAACTTATAAACTTTTGATTTTTTGGTAACGATTTCAGCACCAAATTTCGGATCGGATATCTGCATTTTGCACTCTGCGCAATTGTCCTGCCCATATATGATTTTCTCGGCTTTTGGATTGCAGCCTGTGAAAAACAGCAGGGTAAAAACCAAGGATGCAGCAGGTAAAATATGTCGTCCCATTTCTTTTTGTTTTTTGTTTTTTCTCCATTCGATCAGCCAGATGATAAAAAACACAGCTGTTACGGCTACTATCACCCAGCCGCCCGTATCGGGATATGAATACGCGTCGAAGTTCAATAGCTTTTTATGGCCAATCAAGGGTGGCTGATAGGAAAGACCCGGAACGCGGATTGCTGCGGATGAATCAAGGTTATGACCATAGTCGTATCCCCATTTATAAAAATCGATCAGCGCGGCTGCCCCGCCGATCACGGAAAGAACAAGGTAGGCAAACAATAATTTTATGCGGCCGGTTAAGGCAGCGACTAGCCCGAACAGAATAAAGAAGCCCAGTATGTAAACAAGAAATTTAAATTCAGGAAACATATCCGTCTTTATATGCTTCATGCCGATATAGTGATTAAGACCGTTTATGATCTCCACCTGTCCTGATATTTTATAAAGCCATATCTGCATGGACAACCCTTCAGGGTACTGGGGTGCTATCAGATAAATAGACCATGCCGGAACAAAATACAATATCACCATCGCCAGCGAACCGGCCGCAATAATGATTCTGGAGACAACAGTCAATGTTTTCATAACCTGAGTTTTGCAAGAGCATCCGGATTGGTGTATTCCGGATGCTCTTAACTGACCATGAACAGGTAAGTTTATTACTGGGTACCACCCGAATCCCTGGTAACCGGAACGCCTTCCGTTGTCACTGCTGGTTTATTGGTGCCGGTACTGAAATGAAGTGCCACATTAGATCCTACAGGTGATACTCTCAGATAACCGGACATCTCCTGGTGCAGCGCTGAGCAAAAATCTGTGCAGTAAAAAGGGTACATACCTGCTTTTTCTGCGACCCATTTGAGGGTTTGTGTTTCGCCGGGCATAACCAATATTTCAGCGGTGTTTGCACCTTTGATGGCAAAACCATGGGGTACATCCCAATCCTGTTCGAGGTTGGTGACATGGAAATAAACTTCATCTCCCACTTTTACGCCCTCAATATTGTCCGGCGTAAGGTGAGAGCGGATAGCCGTCATCCACACATGCACCTGGTTCCCCTTGCGTTCCACTTTGGCTTTGCCCTCGCCTTTTGCTGCGTAAGGATGTGTATTTTCTTCGATCTTATAAATTTTTCTCTGCTTATTCATCAGTAGAGCGGCAGGGATTGCTTCAGCATAGTGTGGTTCGCCGGTTGTTGGGAAGTCTAGCAACAGTTTCATTTTCTCGCCCGTGATATCAAACAACTGGGCGCTTTGCGTTAGTTCAGGTCCGGTAGGCAGATAGCGGTCTTTTGTAATCTTATTGTAAGCGATCATGTATTTGCCATGCGGTTTAGCTGT
>JACMLD010000064.1 GCA_014379785.1 Chitinophagaceae bacterium | reverse complement strand
TTTCCGGAATCTTTTCAACGGATAAATTGTTTTGTGTTCGATGTAGACGGTGTACTCACCGATGGCAGTCTACTGATCCTGGAAGACGGACAGATGGCAAGACGCATGAATATAAAAGATGGCTATGCATTGCAACTTGCGGTAAAGAACGGGTATCATGTGGTCATCATCTCCGGAGGCACTTCCGAGGCTGTCCGCGAAAGACTGAACCGACTTGGCATCAAAGATGTTTTTCTCAAAGTGGCCGACAAACTGGCGCAGCTCAGGGAATATACTGCGGAACACCAGATTGATCTCAATGATGTCATGTTTATGGGCGATGATATACCAGATTATGAGGTCATGAAAGAGGTAGGCCTGCCTTGCTGTCCGGCCGATGCAGTGCCGGAAATAAAGCAGATATCAAAGTACATTTCGGGCGCCATTGGCGGATCGGGTTGCGCCCGCGACATTATAGAAAAAGTGATGAAACTCAACGGGCACTGGCATCTCGATACAGCCGTTCGCAGTAAATAGTTATCTTGGGCAGGAATACACGATGATGAAACTTGTCCCTGCATTTTTCCGGCTCATACGCTGGCCAAATCTTGTCTTTATTGTGATCACCCAGGTGTTGTTTTATTACTGCATCATCCTGCCTGCATTCGGCAATGTGCAGCCAGGTGGTTTGCCACATTTTCTCGACTGGAACAGGTTCTGGCTGCTTTCTTTTTCCTCTGTGCTGATCGCTGCAGCAGGATATATTATAAACGATTATTTCGATCTCAATATTGATCAGGTCAACAAGCCGGATGCAATCGTGATTCAGAAGATCATCAAACGCAGGTGGGCAATATTCTGGCACTTTCTGTTGTCGCTCATCGGTGTAATGATTGCCATGTATGTCAGCTGGAAGATCGGAAGCTGGCTGGTGGGACCGATCAATCTTCTTTGTGTATTTCTGCTTTTGTTTTATTCCACCACGTTCAAGAAAAAATTTCTCATCGGGAACATCATTATTTCGTTACTCACCGCATGGGTAGTGCTTGTGTTGTATATGAGTGAACTGGACATAGCCAGGTTACGAGACCCGGTCTATCACCATACCATCACCAGGGTTTTTAAAGTGGCAGTTTTATATGCCGGTTTTGCATTTGTGATCTCACTCATAAGGGAGGTGATCAAAGACATGGAAGACATGCAGGGCGATGAAAGGTATGGATGCCGGACAATGCCAATCGTTTGGGGAATGCCGGCTACAAAAGTTTTTGCGGGGGTGTGGCTGATAGTTTTGATTTTGGCAGTGCTGGTGATCCTGGTGTATGGCATGATGCAGGGATGGTGGCTCGCCGCAGTCTACAGTGTTTTTCTTGTTATCATGCCTCTTACATTATTGCTGAGCAAACTTTATTCTTCAGTCAGTCAGAAAGATTTTCATCAGGTCAGTACCTGGATAAAGATCGTTATGCTTACAGGCATTCTTTCAATGTTGTTTTTTAAATTTCATATCTGAAATACGATTATGATTGAGGTAGTACTTGCTTCGCAATCGCCGAGGAGAAAGCAGTTGCTTGAATGGGCAGAAGTGCCTTTTGAGATCATTGTAAAAGAAACGGATGAAAAATTTCCGTCGGAGATGCAGACGGATGAAGTCCCAGTTTTTATTGCGCGAAACAAGGCGCTGGCTGTGCAGGCATTGGTCAGAGATGAGCGGCCCGTACTGGCAGCAGATACGGTGGTCGTGTTGCATAACAGGATCATTGGAAAGCCGGTGGATCGCGACGATGCAATCTCGATATTAAAGGATCTGAGCGGGCAGGAACATGAGGTGATCACCGGGGTCGTTATTTTATATAAGGGCAGGGAGATTGCATTTTCAGATAGTACAAAAGTGGTGTTTCATCCTTTAAGTGAGGAGCAGATCATTTTTTATGTAGATAAGTATCGTCCTTATGATAAGGCGGGAGCTTATGCGATACAGGAATGGATCGGCGTGACCGGCATCAAGTCTGTATCCGGCGATTTTTATAATGTGATGGGACTTCCCGTCAGCCGGGTAATTCACGCTCTTTCCACGTTATAAACCCCCATGCTATTATTCTCCCTCCATCTAAATTGCAGTGATATGAATTGCAATGACAGAGCGTCTTTTCCAATTTATCTGGCAGCATCAGTATTTTAATAAAAGTGAATTGATGACTCAGCAGGGGGAGCTGTTGTCTGTGATTCATCCTGGTCATTTGAATACACACCAGGGACCAGATTTTCTGTCGGCAAAAATCAGGGTGGGTGAGACGCTGCTCGCGGGGAATATCGAGTTGCATTTGCGTGCGCTGGACTGGAACCGTCATGGTCACGACAAGGATAAAAACTACGAAAATGTAATTTTGCATGTGGTATGGGAGGATGATGGTTTTTTGCTGGCGGGCGTGTCCACGCTGGTATTGGCAGCCCGGGTATCCGGGTTGTTATTGGGAAAATATGAGGAATGGATGAAAAACCGGGCATTTGTGCCTTGCGGTGGCAGGGTGGCTGAACTGTCTGCGCTTTCTGTTTTATCGTGGCTTGAAAGAATGGGGGTGGAGCGGCTCGAAAGGAAGCGGACGCAGGTGATGAATTTGTTCATGGAATGCAGAAACAGTTGGGATGAGTGCCTTTGGCGAATGGTTGCGCGGAACTTCGGGCTTCCATGCAATGCGCCCGTGTTTGAAGAACTCGCGGTGTCGCTGCCGCTGAATCAGCTGAGAAGGCATTTTCATCAGCCATTGATGGTAGAAGCAATGCTGCTTGGCCAGGCTGGCTTACTGGGCGAAGTAGCCAGGGATGATTACACGCAAAAACTAAAAAGCGAATTTGAATTTTACAACGCAAAATACAAGTTCCCGAAGCTGCATGGCCGACTGCAGTTTCTCAGGATGAGACCTTCCTCGTTCCCGGCAATTCGCCTGTCGCAGCTCGCGATGCTGCTGTGCTCAGGTTGCTTACGGTTTTCCTTGTGGAAGGAGTGTGTCAACATCGGCGCACTTGGTGAAATGCTGGACGTCCAATCTGCGGTGTATTGGACCGATCATTCAGCACCAGGGAGGAGTTCACAGCCTAAGCCCAAAAAAGTCGGGCGACAAATGGCGGAGAATATCATCATCAACAGCCTGGTCCCTCTAATGTACAGCTATGGAAAAATGCACGATGAACAAAATACCGCAGAAAAAGCGGTGGAATGGTTGATTTCTCTGAAAGCTGAAAACAACGTGCTGATACGCGGATGGGAAGATCAGGGGTTTCGATGCCGGAATGCCTGGGAAAGTCAATCGTTGATCGAATTGAAAAAACAATACTGTGATGAAAGAAAATGCCTTGATTGCGGAATCGGTAAACAACTGCTGAAATCAGAAAAAAGTTAAATCAGGAATTGGTGGTCTATTTTTGTCTAAATTTACGTTAATAGACTAAATAGCATATCGTGAAGAAACTTTTTGCCATCGTCCTCCTCCTGGCAGTTGCATTTGGCGTTCAGGCACAGGACAATTCAGAAAAACGCAGACCAAAAAGGGATAAAAAGGCGGATAAACAGGAGCGCATCAGTGCCAGGATAAAACTGGAGGAAGAAGGTGAGCCGGCATTTCGTAAACAGAGTATTTTCGGGATCAAGGCGGCGACAGACGGATACGGAATATCCTATGAATTCGGCAAATACAAAACGCCAAAAAAGACATTGATATTCCAGGCGGAACTGAATGAAAAAAAACACCGGAAAGAAAAGAAAACCGCCAGCAGTCAGAATGTTTTTGGGCAGGTAAACTCTGTCATCTACGGCAAGATTAATAACTTTTATCAATTCAAGCTCGGTGTCGGAAATCAATATCTCCTGGGTGGAAAAGCGAATAAAAATGGCGTTTCCGTTTCGGCGCTTTATACCGGCGGACTTACCCTCGGATTACTCAAGCCATACTATATCGACGTTGAAAATGCCAATACCGGCGAGCGGTCACGTAAAAAGTGGACCGATACGGCTGATGGAGCAAATTATTTTCTTATTGGAGGATCCGGGGTCACATACGGATGGAGCGAGCTGAAAATCAGACCGGGAGCGCATGCAAAAATTGCCATGCGGTTTGATTACGGCAGATTCAATGAAACGGTTACTGCAATCGAAGCGGGTCTGACAGGTGAATACTATTTCAAAAAAGTACCACAGATGCTGCTCAATACAGATAAATCGCTTTTCCTCAACGCTTATATTACCATTCTTTTTGGTCGCCGGAAAGGCACCTCCCTTCGATAGGATTTCCGCTGGACCTCTCCGGATATCAAAGGTTAGACATAGCATTGAAATGAACGATTCTTGCGCTAATTTTGCCAATCTTTAATAAAAGAAAATGCAGGAAGAAAAAGCAGCGTCAGATATATCCGCACAGGAAACAAAAATCAAAAAGCCAAACTGGCTCAGGGTAAAATTGCCAACTGGTGAAAGTTATCGCCACGTGCGCAACCTGGTCGATACACATAAGCTTCATACCATCTGTGAAAGCGGAAACTGTCCAAATATGGGCGAATGCTGGGGATCCGGCACCGCCACCTTTATGATACTAGGCAATACCTGTACAAGAAGCTGCGGGTTCTGTGCGGTAGCAACAGGAAGACCGGATGCGGTAGACTGGGACGAGCCTCAGCGGGTTGCTGAAGCAATACATCTTATGAAGGTCAAACATGCTGTTATTACATCCGTAGATCGCGACGAGCTGAAAGATGGCGGCAGCATTATCTGGTTCAATACCATCAAAGCTGTTAAAGCGCTCAATCCAGACACTACTCTCGAAACACTGATACCTGATTTCAAAGGCGAAAAAGAAAATATTCAGCGCGTTATCGATGCCGCGCCCGATGTGGTTTCGCACAATATAGAGACCGTTGAAAGTCTGACAAGACGTGTGCGTATACAGGCAAAATACTGGAGAAGCATGGAAGTCATCAGAACCCTCAAAGCGGGCGGCATGCGTACAAAAAGCGGCATCATGCTCGGTCTGGGCGAAACAAAAGACGAAGTCATTCAGACACTCAAAAACCTGGCTGACAACGGTTGCGATGTCGTCACCATTGGCCAATACCTTCAGCCTACAAAAAAACATCTTTCCGTTCACCGCTTCGTGCACCCGGACGAATTTGCCGAATACCGCGAAATCGGATATGAACTGGGTCTTGACTACGTGGAAAGCGGTCCATTGGTAAGGTCTTCTTATCACAGCGAAAAACATGTGATACCTGGATATGGAAAGGAAAACTGGTTGAAAGAAAAAGAACTTGTTGCATGATGAAAATCTTTTCCCGAATCGCAATGCTATTTGCTTTTATGCTCATGTCAGCCATTTCGGTTGCACAGTTAAGGTGGCAGAACGTCGACTCTCTATACGCACCTTTACCGGCTTCAGTCCACGTTTACAAGAGCACCGATTCTGTTGGAGGAAAACCAAATGTTGCCTTCTATGTGGAAGCGGATTTGAATGACAGGGCACTTGTTTTCAATACCGACACCACATTCAGACGTCGACTGACCCCTACAGGATTTTACGAAAAAAACAGCCAGCCACTGGTTGTTGTCAACACGACGTTTTTCTCATTTCAGACAAATCAGAATCTCAATACCGTTATCCGGAATGGCAGACAACTCGGTTATAATATTCATACTGTAAATGGAAGGGGTAAGGATACATTCACCTACAAACATCCTTTCACCGGTGCTATTGGCATTTCAAAAAGAAGAAAAGCCGATGTGGCCTGGGTGTTTTCAGATTCTACGTCAAGACGTGCATATGCATTCCAGATGCCGGTAGAAGCATACAAAGATTCATCGGTAAAACTTTCAAGGAAAAAAGCCGGTTCACTCTACGGAAAAAATGTTCCGGAACTCAGGAAATGGAAAATGAATACTGCGGTAGGTGGGGGCCCTGTGCTTGTTCAGAACGGCAATACAAGTATATCCAATAATGAAGAAATGAAATTTGCCGGTAAGGCTGTCAGTGATCGGCATCCAAGAACCGCGATGGGCTATACCCAAAATGGGAAACTGATCATTCTCGTCATTCAGGGCAGAATGCCTGGAGTGGCCGAAGGCGCAGACCTTACACAGGAAGCAGTTATCCTCAAAGACCTCGGTTGTACCGAAGCACTCAATCTCGATGGCGGCGGCAGTAGTTGTCTGCTTGTCAATGGAAAAGAGACAATAAAAGTATCTGATAAAGAAGGGCAAAGACCCGTTCCGGCTGTATTTATCATCGCCAGGAAGTAACCTGTCATTTCGACTCCGTCCCGAAGGGACCGGGTGGAGAAATCCCCAGCCACTGTCAGTCACACAACTCCGGCCGGCAGGGGACCCCTCGACTGCGCTCGGGGTGACGGTCACCACTTAAGGCTGGCATGATTTTCGGACATCTATCGAAAATACCTGTATGAAAAAGTCTTTTCTGTTTCTTTCATTTGTTCTTCTCGCATTCTCATTTGCCTGTAAAAAGGACAGCAACAAGGAAGAGACAACCGAACTCACTATCCGGATGACGGATGCTCCCTTTAACGCCACTGAAGTTAATGTTGAAATTCTGCAGGTCAGGGCCAAGTTTACTGATGATGACGGTCCCGACGGATGGTACGACCTAAACACCCGTGCAGGAATTTATAATTTACTGACACTTCAAAATGGAATCGATACGGCTTTAGCCCAGGGCATTGTTCCGCTCCGTACGTTAAAGGAAATTCGTTTCGTTCTTGGAAACAGAAACAGCATTCTTATCAACAATGTATTATATCCACTTACCATTCCAAGTGGCAGTGAATCCGGTTTGAAAATAAAACTTGATAAAAAGCTGAATGCGCGTTTCGATTTTCTGCTGCTCGACTTCGACGCGCAGATGTCAATCATTCAGACCGGAAACGGAGAGTATAAGTTGAAGCCGGTAATTAAAATTAAGTAGGTCGTCATTCCGAGCGAGCGAAGCGAGTCGAGGAATCCCCTGCCGTCAGTCGGAGTAATAGCTGGGGACCCCTGGGCTTCGCTCGGGGTGACTGCGCGCTTACCGCCACATCTTCGCTCATCTTCAACACCCCTGCAAATCTGTACATTTTCACATTTTCACATCTGCTCATCTACTAATTTACTAATCTACTTCAATTCTTCATATCCCAAACCAGCGCACTGGCTCCAAGAATCGCAGCATCAGATTCCTTGAGATGACTGATCAAAATCTTCACCTTATTTTGAAATACCTGTATCAGGTTTTCTTCCATATTTTCCCGCGTCGGTTTCAATATCAAATCTCCGGCTTTTGTTAGTCCGCCGAAAAGTATAATCGCCTCCGGACTCGAAAACATGACCGCATTCGCCAGCGCAAGTCCGAGAATTTTTCCTGTAAAATCATACACTTCTTTTGCAAGAGCATCGCCTGCAATTGCTGCCTCATAAACTTTTTTTGAATCCAGGTCATCGGCAGGAATAGCCCTCAGTGTACTTTCCTGGTTGGTCTTTTCTAAAAACTCCAGCGCAGTGAGTGTGACACCGGTAGCAGATGCATAACTTTCCAGCGAACCAAATTTACCGGTTCCCTTATGCAGTCTTCCGCCCGGAATGATGATGGTATGTCCAAGTTCTCCGGCAAATCCATCATGTCCATAAATCAATTGTCCGTTTGCCACGATACCACTTCCCACACCGGTGCCCAGGGTTATCATGATAAAATCTTTCATGCCTTGTGCCGCGCCATACATCATTTCGCCAATGGCCGCTGCATTGGCATCATTGGTCAGGCTCACATTCAATTGAAATTTATCGCGTATCATTTTCGCCAGCGGGATGATTCCCTTCCAGGGAAGATTCGGGGCATACTCAATGGTACCCGTGTAGAAGTTTCCATTGGGAGCACCTACACCGATGCCTTTCATTCTCCCGATACCACCTGCCTTATTTATGATCGGAAAAAGATTGTCGTGCAAATCATCGATAAAACTTTCAACCTCATTGTGCCTCCTGGTAGAGATTTCACTTGAAAACAGCACATTTCCATTTCTGTCTACAATGCCAAACTTTGTACCGGTGCCACCAATATCGATACCGATTGCGAGCGCTTCCATTGAAACATTTTCTTTACTCATAAAACAAATATATAAAACGGCTCATGCATTCACATGAGCCGTTGAAATTAGCCAATTTATTTGAAGCTGTTAGTGAGCAGCCGTACTTTGTTCTTCGTAGCTGATTCCCTGTTTCCGCAAAATGCCTTTCACCGCAAATCCAAAAAAGGCAAGGTAAGCAAAGCAGATTACCGCTACCCAATAGGACTGGTGAATGCCATAACCAGGCGCCGTGCTGGAAGCCTGCAGGTAATCAGCCAGTTTTCCCTGTATCGGTGGAATGATGGCTCCGCCCAGAATCATCATAATGAGAAATGCCGAACCTTGTGTGGTGTACTTTCCAAGTCCAGCCACTGACAACGTGAATATACATGGCCACATGATAGAACATATCAGACCACCACTCAGAAACGCATAGGTAGAAACAATGCCCGTGGTCATGATGCCTATCAGCATCGCTATGACACCCAGAACACTAAAAATAAGAAGGGTTCTGGCGGGCTTGTCCTGTCCGAGATAATAAGCGATGATAAGCGCGATTACGCAGACGATGT
>JACMLD010000543.1 GCA_014379785.1 Chitinophagaceae bacterium | reverse complement strand
TTATGACGACGCGGCAAATCTGTTGTTTGCCGGTGGCGCAAAAAACCGACTCTTCAGGGTGAATAACGTGGCTTTAGGAACTATTACCGGAAACTCTTTTACAATCAACGCTTCATTCCCGGAAACTTCTGTCTCAGCACTCAAAGTGGATCCCAATACGCCAAACAGGCTTGTTGTAGCTGTTTCAATAGCGAACAACACTTCGGTCAACGCAGTACCTGGGTTGTTTTCAGTTACAAACTCAAACACGGCAACGCCGGTCTTCACACAGATGAACCTTCCAGCGGCGGTTGCTGCAGGAGCTGGTTACTACATCAGTAGTGTTGACATAGAAAACGGAAACGCCAATCATATTCTCCTCACATTATCCAATTACGGTATCGCAAGTGTGTACGAAACGCTTGATGGAGGTACCAACTGGACATCACTCGACAACAATGGCGTAAATCTTCCTAATATACCCGTCCGCTGGGGCGTATTTGTGCCAATCGGCTCTAACCCTGGTAATGGTGTTAACGCCGTAGGAGGTATTATGCTCGCAACTGAGTCCGGAGTATTCTCTACCAACGTACCAAGCGGTACCACTACAGTCTGGACAGCCAACAACACTGGCTTTGGAAACGTCCGCACCGATATGCTCGATATCAGAGCAGTCGACAGAACAGTAGTTACCGCCACACACGGGCGCGGAGTTTTCACCGGCACCTTGTTCGCCGGTTCACTGGTACCTGTCACCTTCAAGTCTTTCACCGGTAAAGCTGAAGCAAAACAAAATAAACTGATCTGGACGGTTGAGAATGAAGTCGACAACACAGGCTACGAACTGCAGAGAAAATATGCAACGGGCGACTTTGAAAAAATCGGATTCGTTCCAGCCAATCTCAGCAGCACCAGCAACTCCTATTCTTTCGACGACAGAATGGTTGACCTCGGAAAAGACAATGCCTACTATCGTCTCAAACAAATTGATAAAGACGGTAAGATTTCATACTCAACCGTCGTACAACTGGGCAGAAAACAATCTGCGAAATTCATCGAATACATGAGTGCCGACAGAAACACACTGCTGCTCAGAATCAGCAACAGCAATGTTTCTCAAACCATTCGTATCAGATTGATGGATGCTTCAGGTAAGGTGCTGCGCAACAGCAATACATCTTACCAGACACAGCAGATCGATATCAGCGGACTGGCCGCTGGTACATACCTGGTTGAAGTATCAAATTCAAAAGGAGAGAAGTTTACCGGAAGATTTATAAAGTAATGTCATTTCGACTCCCTCCGCGGAGCGGAGTGGGCGGAGAAATCCCCAGCCGTTACTAGACAAAAGTAATAGCTGGGGATTATTCGTTTTCACACGTTCTCAGTCATTTCGACCGAGCGCAGCGAGTGGAGAAATCCCCTGCCGTCACTCAAAGTAACGGTGGGGGATGCCTCGGCTCCGCTCGTCATGACTGTCATGGCGCCCGGCATCATTGTCACTTAATAATTATTCGCCTCGGCATCCTCCTGAAAAGCGGATTCGGCATAGGCGCCGGCGGAACTCCCTTCCCGATCCCCGGAGAAGGCATCGCCGCAATATTCTTCTGATAAGGTACAAGCACCGGCATATTATCCGGACTCATAGTATAAACCGTCCCAAGAGATACGATATGTGATTTGCGGGCAGAAGGATTGAGCTTCAGAAACAGCGAAGTGTCCGCCGGAAGAATCTGCTGTGCACACAAATCCGTCGACAAGCAAGCCGAAACCAATCCGGCAGCCAGATAAAAAACTTTCATAAAATCGATTATGGATGAAAAATCAGGAACGCATTTTCTTATATGCATTCACCAGTCCATTGGTTGATGCATCATGGCTCTCGATTACATAATCGTTCTGAAGCTCGGGTAAAATCTTGTTGGCCAGCTGCTTCCCGAGTTCAACGCCCCACTGGTCAAAGCTGTAGATATTCCAGATCACGCCCTGCACAAATATTTTGTGCTCATAAAATGCGATGAGCTGACCAAGCGTAAACGGAGTGATTTTCTTTACGAGAATAGAATTGGTAGGACGGTTTCCCTGGAAAACTTTGTGCGGAGTCAATGAAGCAACTGTCGCCGCATCCTTTCCTGATTTTTCAAGTTCGGCGCGACTTTCAGCATCCGTCTTCCCATTCATCAACGCCTCCGTCTGTGCGAAAAAATTCGACAACAGCTTGACATGATGGTCCGACAGCGGATTATGACTGATCGCTGGCGCTATAAAGTCACAGGGTATTATCTGCGTTCCCTGATGAATCAACTGGTAGAAAGCGTGCTGACCATTCGTGCCAGGCTCTCCCCAGATCACAGGACCGGTAGCATAAGACACCGGCTCATTATTTCTGTCTACATACTTTCCATTGCTTTCCATATTTCCCTGCTGGAAATAGGCAGCAAAGCGATGCATATACTGGTCATAGGGAAGAATGGCTTCGCTGCCACTGCCAAAAAAATTGGTATACCAAAGCCCGGTAAGCGCCATGATCACAGGAATGTTTTCTTCGAATGGCTTATCGCGAAAATGAAGATCCGAGTCGTGCGCACCACGGAGCAATTGCTCGAAATTTTCATAACCGATCGTCAGCGCGATAGACAATCCAATGGCACTCCAGAGCGAGTATCTGCCACCAACCCAGTCCCAGAACGCAAACATATTTGCTTTGTCGATTCCAAAGGCAACCACATCTTTTTCATTGGTAGACAATGCCACAAAATGCTTTGCCACATGCGCAGGGTCCTTTGCATTTTTCAAAAACCAATCGCGGGCAGAAAGCGCATTGGTCATCGTTTCCTGCGTGGTGAAGGTTTTGGAAGCGACGAGGAAAAGCGTTGTTTCAGGATCCACCTTTTTCAACGTTTCCGATATATGCGTTCCATCCACATTTGATACAAAAAAGGAATGGATGCCTTCTATCCAATAAGGTTTCAGCGCTTCTGTCACCATCACCGGACCGAGATCACTTCCGCCGATACCGATGTTTACAATATAACGGATAGGCTTACCCGTAAATCCTTTCCATTCGCCGGAATGAATCTGCGCGCAGAAATTCTTCATCTGTTCAAGTACCGAAAAAATGCCGGGCATGATGTCTTCACCAC
>JACMLD010000542.1 GCA_014379785.1 Chitinophagaceae bacterium | reverse complement strand
TCACCGCCTGGTGTGGTTCCATACCTTTTGAAAGACTGAGTACGATACCCGCAATCATACTGTCGCCTGCCCCGACTGTACTTTTTCTTTTTACCACCGGGGCAGAAATAATCTTCACTTCGCTCTTTGTCACCATAGCCGCTCCGGCAGCACCCATCGATATTACAATGATCTCGCATTTCCCGCGGGCAATGATCTGTCCGGCTGTCTCGATGGCTCTTTCCTGCGACAACTCTTCCTCACCGGCAAGTGAGGCGAGTTCGCCCAGATTTGGTTTGCAGAGAAATATCTTTTCGTCCAATGCTTTTTTCAAAGCTTCTCCCGAGCTGTCCACCACAAGCTTTGCATTTTTGCGCGCCGCTATACCCGCAATACCTGCAATGAATGAGTCATCGATGCCGGTCGTCAGACTCCCGCTCACCACCATGTATTCAGTATCATTTAGGCCCTCAATTGCGTCAAGGATTTTGGCTACTTCCTCTTTGCTGACCGCTGGGCCGGGCATTCCAAACCGGTATTGATTGCCACTTGATTTGTCAACCACTATAAAGTTTTCTCTTGTAATTTCTTTTGTGTCGACTACAATAGGATTGATTCCCTCCTTTTTCAGCAGCTCCAGCAGGAACTGGCCGGTATGACCTCCCGCCGGCAAAACCGGTATGGCTGATCCTCCCAGTTTTTTGATGGCACGACATACGTTTATCCCACCACCACCCGGTTCGAATACAGGATTTTCACATCTAAGCTTTTTATCCGGTTTCAGATACGGCGCTACCGTACTCTTGTCTACGCAGGGATTCGCGGTGATAGTAACTATGCCCATTATTTAGTTATTTTTATGAAGTTAAGCGATGAAACAAATATCTATCCGAAATAAAAAGCATTGAGACAATTCCTGAAACGCAGACTGGCCAACCTTTCACTCCGGTTTTTATTGTCGTCTGTGATATTCATTGCATCCGTCATTTTCTTCGTTTTAATAACCAGATCCGTGCTTGGTCCCGAACAGCACCGAATGGACATTGCTGCAATCAAAGCATTTGCAAAAGAGACCACCACTACTTTGCGTGATATCATGATCGGAATCAGCTTTCTCGCGTCCAGTCCATTTCTTACCGTGGCATACCTCCTGCTCCTCGGCTGGTATTCATTTTTTCATAAAAGCTGGAGGCGTGGACTCGCTACTGCAATCATTGGTATTGGCGGCTCGCTGGTCACCCATTTTCTCAAAGTATATTTTCAGCGGCCCCGACCCGCGAATCCCTTATCAGATCCCTTGCTCACGTACAGTTTCCCGAGTGGTCACTCAAGTGCAGGATTTATTTTTTACGGACTCCTCATATACCTGGTCAGTAAATCAAATCTTTCACCCGGTTATAAAATTCTTACCGGCATCCTCCTTGCCGCTTTGTCACTTCTTATCGGTCTGAGCCGGATCATTCTCCGGTTCCATTATCTCAGTGATGTCATTGGCGGATTTTGTATCGGAGCCGCATGGCTTTCTTTGTCAATTTATCTTCTTGAGCATTATCCCGTAAGTTCTTCCAATCCAAAGACAAATTCTTCCCGTAAGTAAAGCGATCCTGCCTGCCCGTTGTTTATCCGCGCCCAAATTTTTCAAAATAAAAATACTGCTTATGAAACGCATGGCGTTACTGGCTGGTTGCATAACCATGGCTGGACTCACGGCTATTGCCCAGGAAAAATACATTCCCTTCGATACCAAACAATCCGACATCAGGATTAAAGCAGAGCCGAAATTTTCTGTAAATTTTCATGGAGGATATGCCTGGGCACTCGGGTCAACGTTTAAGTTTTATCCCGACGACGTCAGGTCTATCGAAGTTGAGATGCAGGATAATACCACTCTGTCAAAAACCATGAAATATTCATCCCCGAAAAAAGGACTGGGTGAGGGTTTCAGGGTAGGAGCGGGATTTTCGTATGTGATCAATGACTTCCTCAATGCAGGGATAGACATTGATTATTTCCGCAGTACCATCCGCAAAGACAGGGACTCATCTATAAAAAGGACTTTCACAACTGGTCCCATCACCTCCATGTCCTACAACGAAAGGTTTACCATTTCATATGATGCAATACTGTTGACTTTTACGCCACACATCACTTTCAAGGCAGTGTCCAGACCGAAATGGTTTCTCTACAACAAAGTCGGTGCTGTAATAACGATACGTCCGAACAGTATCGAAAACGACCGCAAAGATGTAAACACTTCTATGACCTGGCAGGGCTTTCAAAAAGATTCATCGGGTTCTTCAGACACGAGATACGAATGGGGTATCAAAAATCCTTCCATTGGATTCATGGGTGCAATAGGTGCACAGTTTAAAATAACGGAAAAGATTCGACTTTTCTCCGAGTTGCAGTTTACACATATCGTTTTTGTTATCAGCAAGCGTACTACCACCAATATGATCGTCAACGGCAAAGACATCGTGAATACTTTGCCGGTCTCCGAACGGGTAGTAGAATTTCAAACCAGTTTTCGTGATGACGACTGGGTGCAGGATCCCTTTCAACCATCCAGGGCAGTTACACAGCGTATTCCCATTACCTACGTGGGTATTCAGGCGGGCATCGCGTACCGCTTTTGATTTTTTGCTTCCTCCAAAATCCATGATATGATAAAAACTCAGTCAACCAATATCCCATCCAGATATTTGCGGCTAACCGATGCAATGTTTATCGCTGCCTTTGGAATATTCGGGTGCATCAGTATAGCAGCCTCTGACCCATCCTATGTTTTAAGATTTCTGCAGCTGGTCTTTTTTGCTTTGTCAGGACTCTTGTATTCTGTGCTATGGGATAAAAAGCCAGCTGGTTTTATGCTGCTTTTAAAAGGAGATAAACTGGGAAATGCATTCGCGCTGTC